>NZ_AMPG01000007.1 GCF_000299415.1 Candidatus Microthrix parvicella Bio17-1 | reverse complement strand
TACTTGCCCCTGAAATAGTCGTGAGATATGTCGTTCAGTGTTGGGGTGGGTCGATTCGCGTGCGGGAATCCGACACGCGATGATGGCTCCGATCACAGAAGTGAAGCCCTGAAGATCGGAGCCATCATCGTGTTACGTACCGTATGTCCTCAGCCGACGTTGTGGGAATCGATGTTGCCACCGGAGGCTTTGGTGATGGCCCCGGAACTGGTCTCGGTTGATCGCCTGTTGGACGACCCGAGGTTCTTTGAGCCGTTCCGTGGGTGGTTCGACCCGGACTTTGGTCGACCGTCGATCCCGATGGAGACGTTCTTGCGGTTGATGTTCTTGAAATACCGGTATCGGCTCGGGTTCGAGACGTTGTGCGCTGAGGTGTCGGACTCGTTGAGCTGGCTTCGATTCTGTCGGATCCCGCTCGGGCAGCGGGCACCTCACCCGTCCACGTTGATGAAGATCACCAAACGGATCGGTCCGTCCACGATCGAAGAACTGAACGTTGCTTTGGTCGGGAAGGCCGTCGAGGCAGGAGTCGTAGATGTGTGCTGGTTGCGGGCCGACACCACCGTCGTGCCGGCCGACATCAAGTACCCAACCGATTCGGGGATGCTGACCAAAGGCTGTGCATCGCTGGCACGGCTGGTGGGCCGGATCCGAGACGTCGGGGTGGCACCACGGACCGCCTTTGATGACCCGACCGAAGCCGCCCGACGTCACGCACACCGGGTTGCCTCCAAGCTCCGCAAGCGCACAGCCGAAGCCAAAGGCGAGGTGTTGGCGGTCACCGGCGAGCTGGCCGATCTGGCCGAATCGGTGGTGGCACAGGCCAAACGGGTCCTGAAGAACGCCAAACGAGTCGAGGATCGGCCGGTGCGACGTCTGCGCTCAATGCTCGCCGATCTCGAACATCTCATCGACGCGGTCGAACAGATCATCGCTCAGACACGGCTCCGGCTCGCTGGAGTCATGCCGGAGTCGAAGACACGACGGGTGTCGCTCTTCGACGGTGACGCACGCCCGATCCGGAAAGGATCCCTTGCGAAGCCGACCCAGTTTGGTTACACCGGCCAAGTCACCGACAACCCAGACGGGATCGTGTTGGACTACGAACTCGAAGCGGGGATCCCACCCGACGGCCCCCGCCTCGGACCGGCGATCGAGAGGATCATCGCAGCGGTCGGAGCAACTCCTGATGCTGTCACAGCAGACCGCGGTTACGGCCTCGCATCGGTCGACACCCAGCTCGAAGATCTCGGTGTCGACCTGGTGGCGATTCCCCGCAAAGGTCAACCCGGCACTGCGCGCCGCGACGCCCAATCCGAGGACCGGTTCGTCGAGTTGGTCAAGTGGCGCACCGGTTCCGAAGGGCGCATAGCCACCCTGAAACGGCAACACGGTTGGGAACGAGCCCGCAACCGCGGACTCGAAGGCGCACGGATCTGGTGCGGATGGGGCGTCCTGTCCCACAACCTGGTCAAGATCGCCGGCCTCACCCACTGACCCACCCCAAGGTCACGACCCCGAACATCATCCACGCCGCTCTGACCGGCCGCGCCTACCAACCCGAACACCCCTCACCACGAGGGCAGTTCACCGCTCAAACCGGCCAACCCAACCACTATTTCAGGGGCAAGTAGTTACAGGCTTTCGAGGAACGCCAGCACTGCGTCGGGGGGCTGGTAGCGCCCTGGCGGTGTTGAGTCTGGTTTGGTCAGCTCGAGTGCTCTTTGTTTGGTTGTCATGTCGGCCTGCAGGTAGACGTTCGTTGAGCGGAGGTCGGCATGGCCGAGCCAGAGCGCGATGACGGCGGTGTCGACTCCGGCTTGGAGGAGTGCCATGGCGCAGCTGTGGCGCAGGGCGTGGGGGTGGAGCCGTTTGTTGCGCAGCGACGGGCACCGGTCGGCGGCCACATCGGCGTGTTTGCGGACCAATCGCTGGACAGCGTCTGAGCTCAACGGTCGACCTGTGCGGGTCGGGAAGAGCGGTTCACCGGGTTGGCCGCCGCGTTCTGCCATCCANGCGGATGGGGCGTCCTGTCCCACAACCTGGTCAAGATCGCCGGCCTCACCCACTGACCCACCCCAAGGTCACGACCCCGAACATCATCCACGCCGCTCTGACCGGCCGCGCCTACCAACCCGAACACCCCTCACCACGAGGGCAGTTCACCGCTCAAACCGGCCAACCCAACCACTATTTCAGGGGCAAGTAGATAGCCGGCGGGGTAGGTCTGCGATCCGGCAAGCCCTCGCACGAGCGCTTCTCGCCCGAGCGCTTCGCTACTGGCAGCGTGGCCCCGCTCGATCAGCATCGCTACCAACGCCGAGGGGCTCAGATCGGGATGAAGCCGGGCCTGGGCATCGAGGATCCGTTCGAGTTCACCAGTAGCCGTAATCGTGATGCGCTGCTTGGTCGTCGGCACGAGGTCAGTGTAACACTGCAACTCTTTTTGGTGTCGCACTTCCCTGTGCCGCTCGCAACTCCACCCCCGCCTCAACAGCCGCGGCCACTGGACCAACCATCAAACGCTCCCCATCGTCGAGGGCACCATCATCCGCGTCGACGTCGAACTCCTCCCCAAACCCACCAGCCGAACCAAAAAGACGCTGTGGCTCTGGTGGACCGGCCCCGGACAACCCGACCTCGACCTCTGTGCCCGCGCCTACCTGCACCGCTTCGACATCGAACACTCCTTCCGGTTCGCGAAGAACACCCTCGGCTGGGTCACCCCCTCGATCTGCACCCCCGAACAAGCCGACCGGTGGACCTGGACCATCGCAGCCGCCTACACCCAACTCCGGCTCGCCCGACACCTCATCGCCGACCACAAACTCCCCTGGGAACGACCCCGCAAACCCCACCAGCTCTCACCCGCACGCATCCGCAGAGGGTTCCGGGCACTTACCGCAACGATCGGCACCCCAGCCAACCCACCAAAACCCTCCCGAGCAGGACCAGGCCGCCCCAAAGGCAGCCGATCCGGCCCCAGACCACGCCACCCAGCCATCAAAAAGGCAGCCTGAACTAAACTTTATTCACCAAAGCCAAGGTTAAATCGCAAGCTAAGGTGCCGGCGCTTCGCTCAACGGCACGCAGGAAGCCCATCACGCACACGGGAATGTGCTGGCCAGCACGTCGCCCGCGATGCGGTGGGCTCGGTACTCGCTGCGAACAGCCTCGATCGTGTCAGCCAGCGGTGCCCAGTGATCGTTCACCTGCATGGCGGGATCGGCGGCGGCCACGGGATGCCACCAGACGCCGTCGGCGGTGACGCACACCTCGGGGATTAGCGAGGACCGCGAGACGGTCAGCCCGGCATTGGCCGAACCCTGCTTGGCGATTCGTCGCACCACCCGCTGATCAGCGCTGAGGCCCAGCTCATCGAAGAACGCGGCCAGTTCCACCTCGCTCGTGCCGGCATCCGACCCCAACGTGGCCGCCACCCGGATCCGGAAGCCCAGGTCGATCGCCTGGCGGATGCCCGCCACCGCCGTCTCGAAGCTGCCGGCACCGCGATGGCGGTCGTGCAGCCTGGGCGTGGCCGAGTCCAGGCTGATCTGCAAGGTCAGGCCCTCGCGGGGCAACGCCTCAAGGCGACGCAACCGGTCGCCCTGCCACACCATGGCATTGGTCAGCACCGTGGTGGGGAACGCCGCCGTGGCGTGCCGCAGCCGCTCGTCCAGGTCGATCAGCATGAAGGGCTCGCCGCCGGTCAGGTAGAGCTCCTCCACCCCGGCCGAGCCGGCCTCGTCGACCAGCTGTGCGAACTCGTCGGTGGCGATGATGCGACGCCGTGCCTTGGGCGACGAGGAGACGCAGCAGTAGTCGCAGCTGAGGTTGCAGTGGAAGTTGGTGTATACCCACAGGCGGTAGCCGGGCCGCCGATCGGGGCTGAGCGCCTTGATCGGGTCGGCCATGCGGCCGCGATAGATCTCGACCGCGTCCGGGTGGACGGCCAGCACCGTGTTGTTCGACCCGGCGGCCCAGCGTTGCGCCACCTCCACGTCGCCCGGACCGTCGACGTCGATCAGCACCGTGCTGCCGGCGGCCGTCGTCCCGACGGCCTCCACCAGCCTCAAGGTCAGGTCAAGCGACATGGTCGATGCTCCGCTCCTCGTGCTACCAACGGTCGGAGATCTGCTGCTCGTCCATCGCTTTGACCAGCGAGCCGTAACCGTCCAGCTGCGGCAGCTTCCATTGGGTGAGACCCTCCAACTCGAGGATCCGACGGTGCTCGGGGTTCTCCCAGTCCATGGCCAGCAGGTGATCCAGCCACGGCCGGATTCGCTTGTCGTCGAGCGTCTCCAGAGCGCTGAAGTTGCAGTGGCTGTAGTGCTCGGATTCCCAGACCACTTCCAGGTCGGCCACCGAGTCGTCGCCTCCGGACCGAAGCGAGTTCCAGGTGTTGACGCCGATGGCGGCCACGTCGGCCTCGTCGTCGATCACGGCGCGGAGGGCGTCCAGGTCGGAGCGGCCGGTATCGCCGTGCTTGCCGACGTCGGAGTCGAAGATCACCAACTCCACGTCGTCGGGGGTGACACCCGCTCGGTTCATGAAGTGCAGCGGCAGGATCCGGGCCTGGCCTGAATCTCGGGAGCCGAGCGCCACGCGCCGTCCCTTGAGGGCCTCCAGGCCGCTCAGGCCCGACCCGGCCCGGCCGACCATGACGGTGGTGAACACCAGGTCGGTGTCGCGGGTGGCCAGCGCCTTGGCGGTGCCGTTGGTGCGGCGAAGGGTTCGGATCCAGGCCACGTTGGTGTTCCATGCGATGTCGATGTGCCCGGCCAGCAGTGCTTCCACCTGTCGCTCGTAGTTGGAGAACAGTACGAAGTCCATCGGGGCATCGCTGTCGGCGAAGTACTCGCGGATTCCCTCCCAGATGGGGACGACGTTGGCCGTGTAGGCCACGGCGCCGATGAGGAGTTCCTGAGGTTCGGTCATAAGCGGGTCCTTGTAGTGGGGGCGAAAATGGAGATCAGAACAGGTCCATACCGCAGAGGGCACGACCGGCGAAGTCGAAGAGCGCGTCCGAGGTGGGCGCCATCACAAACCCGGCCCGAGCATCCCGGGCGAAGCGTTCGATGCCCAGGTGCTTGGAGAACCCTGCCCCACCCGCCACCCGCATGGCCGTGTCGGTCACCCGCAGGGCGGCCTCGTTGCAGCCCGCCTTGGTGGACAGCACAGCCAGCACCGTGCCGTCGTCGGGGTTGGCCACCCGCCGGGCCGTTTCCCGCAGCATGGCCTCGTGGGCGGTGAGGTCGGCCCAGGCCTTGGCTAGGTACGCCCGGATGGTGGGAAGGTCGGCGAGCGACGAGTCGAGGTGTTCCAGCCGGGCGCCGCTGACGTGATCGATGGCGGCCTGGAGCGCCGAACGCGCCAGCCCCAACGACACCGCCGAGTTACCCAGGCTGAACCATGGCAACACCACCTGCATCATCAGCCCGAAGCCGCCCGCCTCGTCGCCCAACCGGTCGCCGTCGGTGAGTTCCACATCCAGGCGCACCGGGGCGGAGTCGTTGCCCCGCAGCCCGATGCCGTCGAATGCCCCCTGAACCACCACGCCGGGCGAGGTGCGCTTCACCGCATACAGGTTGGCCTCGGTAGGCCCTTCGCCCTCGGGCGCCATGGCGCTGGAGATGTACACGTCGGCGTAGTTGGCCGAGGTCACCCAGCTCTTGTCCGCACCCAGCGTCACCGAGCCGGACCCGGTGCGCTCGGCTTTGGACACCGGAGCCCAGAAGTGGCTGCGTGAGCCCTTCTCACTGAAGGCAAGTGTTCCCAACTGGGCGCCGGTGGCCAGGTCGGCCAACAACGCGTCGCCGTCGTCGCCGGGCGGCGCGGCGGCCGTGACCGCGGTCGCCGCCAGGTGCATTAGGTACACCATCGATGTGGTGCCACAGGCGCCGGCTACGCCCATGAGCGCCTCGACCAGCTCGGACGGGCCGCCACCCATTCCGCCGATGTCGGTCGGCAGGATCAGACCCAGCAGGCCCGAGTCGGCCAAGGCCTGAACCTGCTCGACTGGAAAAGCCGCCTGCTCGTCCACCAGCGCCGCCGCGCTCCGGATGGAGGGCAGCACCTTGTCGAGCCGCTCCTGAACTGTTCCTGAGGTGGGCACGGTGAGCCTCCTGTGTCGACGTGTTCAGCCGCGGCTGTGACCCCGGCCACATGACTGTATGCGCCCCCACTGCCAGTCGATGACATTGACGCTGCAAGATGACAGATTCACCGGGCTGCCGGGCCCTGGCGGTAGAAACCCTGAAACAGTTCGAACAACTCGTGACGGTCCGCTTTCAGTTGTCGCCGTAAAATAGAGAGTTCAGCTGGTCACCCACGGTGTGCAACCTAGACGACCGCAGATTTCAGAGATGGCGGTAGATCGGTGCGCGGCTCACGCCGAGCACCGACGCAATCGCAGCGATCGTGGAGTCACGCGTGTTGTGCATTGTCTGGGCGGCTTTCACTTTTTCGGGGGTCATCACGCTCGGGCTGCTGTCAGGCCGGCGTTGGTGCGTTCGCGGATCAGTTCCCGCTCGAACTCTGCCGGCGCTCCGAAGACGTGGAATATCAGTCGTCCGCCTGCTGTGGTGGTGTCGATGTTTTCGCTGAGCGATCGGAACCCGATCCCACGCGTATCGAGGGAGGCGACGGTTTCGATCAGGTGGGGGAGTGACCGGCCCAGGCGATCTAGGCGGACCACGCACACGACGTCGCCGGGCAGCGCCTGGTCGAGGAGCTTGGCCAGTTCGACCCGTTCAGTCTTCGCGCCGGAGGCGTGCTCGACAAAGATCCGAGCACAGCCGGCAGCGTTCAGCGCGTCGATCTGACCGGACGCGTCTTGTCCGGCTGTCGAGACCCGTGCGTACCCGAGGAAGGTGACCGGCGCCCATCGGGCGACCGTATCAATACCGGGTCGGGTGAGGGAGTAGTGAGACGTTGATTCCGCGCACGAGTTATGAACACTTCGAGCCGGTGCCCAGCGGATTTCAGAAGCCGCCTTCACCAGCGTTCGTTAACGGTCGTATTTGAGACGGCCGGATTCGGGCCGGTGAGCGTTATGAGGCGCTGCGAACTTGACCAGCGGCGCCGCACTTCGCCGGTTACCGAGTGGGCGGTGGCGCACTTCGAGCCGCGATTATCGAGCGGGTGCCGGGCGTTCGGGGTAGTTGCCCAGTTCCGGACAACGGGCGGCTGATGTTGGCACCGGATTTCGGTCAGGCGATCGGTTGGTGCTCCGATTGGGCGCCACCCGGCATGCCACCGGCTACCTCCGCTGAGGACGCTGATCAGGTGCTGGTAAGTCGTTCGAAGCGCTGGCGAGCGCCTTGTCGGGTCATGCCAAGCTGCGCTCCGATGACCCCCCACGATGCTCCCTCGCTCCGGGCGCGCATGGCCGCTGAGTTGATTCGGTCGACGGCATCCTTGCGTTCCGCTGCCGCCGCGCGAAGTTCGGCGAGTGCGTCGCCCTCAACGACGACGTAGCCATCCTCGGGTGCGTCGTCGAACGCTTTGACGATTGCCGCTGCTTCGTCTTCGGTGAGGTTCTTTGGGTGCTTGGATGTCTTCATCGAGGGTCACCTCCTGGAGGGCCAATCAGTTTCAAGTACTTGCGTCGGGCCTGCATTGCGTGGATCACGTATTCCTGTTCTCCTGCTTGGAGCACGCCGACCTCGAGGAGCGCAGCCCGGCGGTCGGGGCCGACCAGCATGGTGAAGTCAGGTTGATCAGGGTGGCTGATCCACCCAAGAGCGTGGTCGATTGCATGGTCGATGTCGTCGTCGGAGATGCCGTGCTTGCGAGCACTTGCCAGGATCTCCACAGCGACAACACTAGTTGCCACAAGCACGGATGACAATAGGAGTTGTCATCTCGTCGAATTCCGCCGGACAACCTGACCGCACACAGCACGTATGACCGCCCGGAATCATCGGCCGAGCCTCCACTTCGCCCACCCGGTATCGGCCCCATCGTGGCGCCGCAATTTCACGGGCATATCCACCCAAGTGAGGCGCCGCATGGGTCCCTTGCTTCGTGTGGTCAGACCGTGCCTGTCGTGGCCTCGTGAAGTCCAACGACAGCTGCCAGGATGACCTGGTGACTGCGACCGAACAGCCCACCCGCTGGGACCGGTTCCTTCTCGTTGTCGTCGGGATCGTCGCGACCTACGCGTTCGGACTCGTTGTTGCCGGGCTCTTCCTCGGCGACCATGTCTTCGATCGGCTCGGCTTCGGCCCTGACGATGGTGCCATCGTCAGGGCCGAACCCCGCCACTACGTGCGCCTAGTTTACGCGATCCTCGGATCAGTCATCATTGGTTGGATGCTGACCATCGCAGCGTTGGTGGCTGGCCCTCTCCGGCGACGTGAAGCGTGGGCGTGGAACACCATCGTTGGCAGTGTTGGAGCGTGGTTCATCCTGGACACCGGGCTCTCTCTGATTCTCGGCTTTGCTGGCCACGCCGCGTTCAACGTCGCATTCGCTGCTGGGCTGGCCGTACCGCTTGTCGCCATCAGGCAGGAGCTGGGAGATCGAACCGACAAGCCCACTCGATAACTGCGCCCAGGAATCGCTGCCGACGACCGGAAGGCCGTGCGCTGTAACGGCCCCATCGTGGCGCCGCAATTTCACGGGCATATCCATCCAACCCGAACACCGCATAAACCCGGGCAGGCGCCATAGGGGCTCTCGACTATGCGGCGGGTGTCGAGCGGTTCACGTTGAACGGGGTGTGTGCGACCTACGGCTTCCTGGCACGGGCCCAGAGGGATGTTTCGACGATGGCCGAAATTGCGATCCCGCAGGTGATCGCTGTGATGGCCAGCGAGACATGGTCCAGTTGGGTGATTTCGCCTGGTGTTCCCGCACTTACTGCGATGATGCCGTATCCGCTTCCGAGCAGCACACCGAATAACACCGCGGAATGAAGGCCCCAGCGCAATACTGCGCGGCGGGTTGGAGCCGGCGCGGCGAGCCAGACCAACGATTGGTCGCTCTGGGATGGGAACCTGATCGTGTTCGCAATCAGCAAGGCCACCGCAACGCCGAACAGGCCGACCGCTGCAGCACCGAGGGGCGAGATCCACCCGGTGATGGGGTTTGGCCCCAGATACTCCCAACCCAACACGCTTGAAGGACCGAACATGGCGTTGGCGTTGGCTTGAAGCGCATGGGCTCGGCTGTCCGAATCGACTCGGGCAATCATCTGGCCGACCGGCCGATCTGGTGGCGGGTTGCCGATCGTGTACGTCTCGAAGCGGCGAGACTCCGAGCGATTGACCTCGTTCATGAACCGTTCGGGGTTCGTTGCGCACCCCTGCGCGCTGACGTCGACAAGAGCCGCCAGTTGTTCGCAGTTGGCAACGAACACTTGCCCATCGACCACAGCCCCGATTGGAGCCCCGGGCACGCGTGCATCGAATTCGGTGAATGCCGCTTGATCCACTTCTGCGAAGGTGTCGATGGTCACGATACCCGACCGCGAACTCGACTCCTCCAGGGCGGCGCTGTCGGCAAGGAGATTGATCGACGAAACCACGACGACGGCCACGACGGTCAGCGTCGTGATTCGAATGAGATCAGATCCCCGCTTGTCGCCCCACTGGAACCGGCGACCGGCAAGCAGTCTCGCCACGCGGTCAGGCACCACCAACAGCGTTCCGAGCCACGGAAGAACAGCAACGGCGACGAGAGGAACCACCGAGACGACCGACGCCAGTACCGCCACAAAACGCAGAGCCCTCGCCTGGGGTGGGATCAGGGTGCTCGCGGCAGATACCGCGACGGGTACGAGCAACAAGACAAGGCCGCCCAACTTGACGGTGCGCTGCTTACGCCGCGTTCGCCAAGCGGTCACCTTTGGCATCAGCGCCCCGACCGCCACCGGCACCAGCAGAACGAGGACCAGAGCGACGCCCGAAGGACCCGCACCCGGCCGCAAGTCTCCGGGCAGGTACTCAACCGAGCCGGACGGCAACGTTGTCGGCACACCCAGGACGCCCCACATCATCGCCGAAACGACCAAAGCGACCGGCACGCTCAGGACGGCGGCCTCCGCAGCATCGAACACATCCAACGAATTGGGGCCAGCCCCGAGGTAGACCAACGCGTCGCTCCGTTGCGCGCGCAGCGTCGAATGGGCAGACAAGCCAAGACCCAGCACCAACAGACCAGGTATCAACAGCCCAAATAGAGCGCCCGTCAGCGCCTGTGAAGGAGAAGGCAAACGTTCGTCGAGCGAATGTGGCACCGCCACGAGACCGCTTGGTGTCTGAAATCCTGTCGGCAAGCCGGCGCCCAGTTCCTCAGCATCGAAACCCACCAGGAAGCGCTGCTGCCCTGCGACGCGCGCTTCCGGAAGCACCAGGCCTTCCGGAAGCGTCGCAAACGCCAGAAACTCCTCAGCAAAGGCCGTTACCCGATCCCAACGGACATCCCCACTGTGTTCATCCACCCCAACACCAAACCGCTCGTGGAAACCCGAAACGCCACCAGAAGCCTCCAACAGGCCCGGAGACACGAACCCCTTCCCCGGCGCCGGTAGTCGCCCGCCGAACTCGGCCGGTACCGACTCAGCATCGGCGCCAAGCCAGTGGATTTCGAACTGGCGCCCATCCATAATCGGCAAACTGTCTTCAACCATCGGCACCCCAACTCCATCGTTGGAGAAGCTCACCACCGGCATACGAGCGCGATCCCTGACTTCGTTTCGCTGACTCGCCGACCAGAAACCCGCGGCACACCAGGTCGCAGCCGTAAACACGCCAACAGCGATCACGACCAGCCAGGCGCGGCCCCGCTGGCCCCCTCGGCGCGAGACCGCCACTCGCCCGGCCAACTTCGCTACGACACGGATCAACAGTTGCTCGGCATCATCGTCAGATCGACGACACGATCGCACAACCCTGCGACAGCCAAGTCGTGCGTCGCCAGCAACAGCGCACGCTGCGGGTTGCTTCGCACCTGATCGACCAACAACCAGCCCACACGATCAGCATTTGTCCGATCCAGCGAAGCCGTGGGCTCGTCAGCCAGCACAACCCCCGCCGGTCGAACCAGCGCTCGCGCCACAGCGACGCGTTGATGCTGACCACCCGACAACGACCGCAGGTCCCGACCGGCCAAGTCCTCGATCCCAACAGCAGACAAAGCCGACCGGGCACTCTCAAACGCCGACTCAGAACCCATTCCGTCCAACAACAACGGCAAAGCCGTGTTTTCCAACACGTCCAACTCGGGCAGCAACAACGGTGACTGATCAACACCCGAGATGTGCTCCCGGATGAAGTCGCCGCGCTCGCCGCCAGATAGACGACCCAACTCAACCCCCGACACCTCCGCATGACCAAAGGTAGGAATCAGGTCACCACGAAGCCAGCGGAACACCGTCGACTTTCCAGCCCCCGATGGTCCAACCAACGCAACAGTCTCCCCCCACCCGACCTCCAACGACACCGGCCCCACGGCCTGATCGCCGAACTCAGCAACACATGCGGCGACCCCGACCGCAAAAGAACGTCCGTCCGCTGACCCAGATGTATCGGTTGACAAATCGCTCCTACAGCTGGGCGGCGAAGACCGAATTCAAAAGGCTACTCCGCCCAGCCCGGGACCGGCCCAGCGCACAGCCGGACCCACCAATCGCGCCGATGTCAGTACCAGGAAAGGCTTCCGACCCGCACATAACGCCGCCACAGAATCCCCGCACTTGGTCCGAACACCGCGCCGCATAACGGCCCCAGTCGCACGCTGCATAACCCCGGCCGACAGGAGCCCGAATGCGCCGGTTCCGTGGCGCCGTGGTTGGGCCGAACGGCCGGGCCTTGCACCGTCTCACAAACCTTCGTTTGTGAGACGGCGGCGTCGTACATAAAGCGATCGTAGTGGAGACGACCAAGGGCGGAGGTTCGAACCGACGACGTTCCAGCGGCCGTTAAGGACGTTGGTCCACAAGCGTCCAAAACGGTCAAACCCCGAGGCGTACCTTGCGGCAGGGGCCTCGGGAAGTTCTCTACCATCATACTCGTGATGCCACCAGCGCAGCCAGGACACCTCCAAACGATCCAGGAGTACCTCTCTCCGGCGCGGTTCCAGCCGTACCTTGACGCGTGCGACAACGACCCGCAGCTGGCCCTAGCGGGACTTTCCTGGCTAAGGATCGTGGGGGGCCGGTTTTCGTTGGTGTGACAGGGGTTTTGGGTGTGGTGGGTGTATTACTTAAGCCGTTTGGTTGGGGCGTATTGGTCTAGGTAACCATGCGCAACGCGATGCACGATCGCCTCACGGAGGCCTACGACGACCGTTGGTACGACAACCAGTCCATCCTTGACGATCGCTCGCTCAAGGCAGTCCGCATCGCAAAGAGCCGTGCACGACGGGGGTTACCAGCAGGCGCTGCCCCGACCCCCGGCAAGGTCGTCGGCGAGATGAGCTTTGGCAACTGGGTAGCTCTGCTCGATCGTGGTGGGGACTCGACCCATGAAGGACGCAGGCTGCGTTACCACGACACCCTGTGGCTACCGGCTCTTCGGTATGCCTTCCCCTCAGGGCTCGGCCACCAACGGAAGACCAACCAAGGGCTTCGGACCGTTCAGACCCTTCGAAACCGCATCGGGCATCACGAACCGATCTTCAAGGAACCGTTCAAGGAAACCCGATTTAGCCTCGCCAGCCTCCACCAGCATTGCCTAGATGTGGCCGGGTGGATCTCCGCCGATCTCTCCATCTGGGTGACCAACACAAGCCGCGTCCCGACTGTCCTCACTCGCAGGCCCCCCATCGCAAATCCATAACGGCACCAGCGTCGTTTGCCTGGCGTGCCGGTATCGGTGGGACGAGTGACTCGACGGTGAACCCCACACGATCGCGCTCGGTTCGGACCCGGAGTTGCCCGGTGTTCGCCCCAGCAGCTCGTCGACGCACCCCTACGGCGTTGGGAAGGCCCGCAGGGTCAAGGTGACCACCCCCCCAGGATGATGACTACTCCGGTTGCAGGTGAGAGCACCACCTGTTCCATACCTGGATCGCTCGGTCGTCGTTCGACCAAGGAACAGCGGTTCGGGCAGCGAGCGCTGCGTGCAACGCTGAGTCGTATCGGGCCGACGAGAATCCACCGACGATGGTCCACCGGCCACCGTCTTCGGGATCGGAGCGCATGTGTTCAAAGCCGAAGCCGCCCGCTGGATCCTCGAAGAGGTCGACGCACAGCGTTCCGTCGTCGAACGGGATGCTCTCGAGCACGATCCATCCTCGATGGTTGGCCCGTCTACCCATAGCCCAGACGGTACATCGACCATGAACCTCGCAGAACTCGTCGAAGCCACCGCAGGGCGGACCTGAACCTCTGTTGTCGCGGTGCGTCCTTGGGCTATCGCGGACCTTGTTGGGTGAGCTACTTCAGCCTTTCCAGAACGATAAGCCCGGATGGGGTTTGATGCTTTCTCCGTTGATCTCCAGGAAGGTACAAAACTTCGTGGACATCAAACCGGTCGGCTCGGTCATCACGACACAGTGGGCACCTTCGAGTTCGAATGCCTGGGACGACCGCCAGCGCATCGGGATGACGCTCTCATGGCGCTGTTGTCCGTCGACGAACACTTCACGGCGTCCACCCCAGCACGTCCAGTCGAGACAGACGATGCGGTCCTCATGGTATATTACCTAAATGTTAAGCCTTATCTATCACGACATTCTACGGTTTCTTGGGTCGAAGGATAACCACTACGTCAGACAAATGTCAGACCTGCCGCTATTTGTCGGTGGCCTCGCCCAGAGGTCGCGCAACCAGCTCGCGTTGAAGCGTCGTCGGTTGGCTTTCGGTGAGCCCGCGTTGTGCGTCCAAGGCACCGTACTCGCGCAGGTACTCGCGTAAGTGCGGAAGAGCGAAGGTGATGGCTCCGTGACCTGCGGTCTCGATGAGCTCGGCCGCGATGAGTCAGAGTCGGTACTGGCTGGCGTAGTTGGCATCGCAGTTCAAGCGGCTCGCGATGTCGGTCATTCTGGAAGGCCCGTCGTCCTGGGCCATAGCGAGGAGGAACGTCCTGTCGACGTTCGACAAGTCGGCCAGCGACGGTTCCACAACCAGCGAACCGAGCCGCCGTTGCGCTGCCATGATTCCGACGTCAACGTCGTCGGCCGACACATCGCTGGCCACGGGGTGCAGGCGCCAGAGGTGGTAGCCGACGAGCTGGATGAGAAACGGGTAACCGTCCGTCGACTCGGCGGCTCGCTGGCTCAGCTCAGCGGAAATCGATCGGCCAGCATCCACGATTGGAGTGGTGATGGCCTCAGAGACATCCGCGAGGGATACGCGGCCAAGTTGATACCTGTCCGCCCGACGTAAGCTGCCCACGGAGTCCAGGGGCACCGACATGATTCTGTGTCTTGCCCCACGTGGCGCCGCCGACGACGACCGGTGCCGAGACGGCTTACAGCTCGGTCGTCGTTGCCTCAGGATCGTGGACGCGGAGAAGACCTGGAAGGTGCTCGTTGACAAGCCGCTCAACAAAGCCGGGCGAAGCCGTCTCGGATATAACCGACCAACCGTGCGAGCGGGCAAGATCCTCGACCGCCTTGAGAAGGACGGTCCTTCCAGCACCCCGCGCGCCGGTATAGAGGGTCGCTCGGCCCGGTGATCCAGGCCTTCCTCGAGCGCTTCACCGAACCGTGCGAGCACGTCGTCACGCCCAACCAAGAGCGGCGGGGAGACGCCGAAGGACGGCGTGAAGGGATTCTGCATGCTCCCCATCCCAACCGCGTCGGTTTAGATGTCTTTAGATTCTTTAGATTCTTTAGTTCTCTGGCGGCATCGTCGTGCAATGCTCAGTCGGCCGCAGAGTCGGTTCATTTCCGGGACTGGCGCACACGCTCTACTCATCGTCGAGGTTGAGGCGTTGGGCCTCGGCGGTGAGTTCAGCCGCTGGCTTCAGCGCGTTTGCGGTCGTCCTCGCGCATGTAGGCGAGGAGGTCGGTGAGCCGGATACGGCGCCGGTTCCCTACGCGCCGATGGGGGATCTGGCCCTCTTCGAGGAGCCCGATCAGGTAGGGCCGCGACACGACGAGCATGTCGGCGGCTTGTTGGGTGGTGAGTTCTGCGTGCACCGGAGCGATGGTGACGGCATTGCCGTTGGCGATGTGCGCAAGCAGTTCGACGAGATGGCTAAGCGCGCTGCCGGGGATGGTGACGCTCAGATCGGAATTGTCGGCGACGAGACGCACCGTGCCGATGTCACCAGGATGGGTCCGTTGGAACCGGTCGAGTAGGTCGACCGCTTCAGCTGCTTCGGCTGAGGTTGCCTCGTCGGGAATGTCGAGGTTGCTGCGGAGCAGTGTTGATGGGGCCATGGTGTCCTCCTTGGCAGGGGTCGACAACCAGACGGGCGTGTTCTCGTTGGTTGGTCCGTCGACCGCCGCAACACCGATGTTACCCCTATTCGCAGCAACCGCAACGGCCATGATCGGGGTCTCGTCGGCTAGGACGCCATCGAACCGGTTCCGAAGGCGGCGGTTCCCAGCGCCAGCAAGCGGTCGAGGTTGTCGGCGCCGCCGCACCAAACCCTCCTCCAGACGTGTGAACATTACTTGGTATAGGTGTAGCATCCTGCACATGATCTTGAGTCGACCGTTCCTAGCGGTGACCCCGACGATCGATGGGGACGTCCTTGGGGTGCTGGCCCGAGCCGACGCTTCGTTCACCCCACCGCAGGTGCACGACCTCATCGGGTTTCATTCTGTTGCTGGTGTCCGAAACGCGCTCGTTCGATTGACCGGTCAGGGTGTCCTCCACAGCGAGCAGGTTGGCCGCGCCTACACCTACCGGCTTAACCGGCAGCACGTGTGCGCCCCACACATCATCGGGCTGGCTGACGCCAGCCGCGAAGTGTTGCAGCGAATGCGCGACCTGATCGACACCTGGTCGACGCCCTGTGACTTTGCCGCGCTCTTCGGTTCTGCCGCTACCGGGAGGATGACCGAGGGAAGCGACATCGATGTGTTCGTCGTGCGACCCGATTCGGTCGTCGTCGAAGATGACGTGCAGTGGCACGAGCAGCTCGACGCCTTCGCGACTGCCAGCACTTCGTGGACCGGCAACGACGCACGCATCCTTGAGATGTCAGAGTCAGAAGTCGCAGCTACGATCGCGACCGAGCAGATCCTCGCTGAAATCGCCCGCGACGGCATCGTCTTGTCTGGCACCCCGGGATACCTCGCAAGCGTGAAGCCAAGGCCGGACTACCGGCAGGCGGGGTGAACTTCTGGTGGCCGCACCGACGAGAAAATGCTCGGCGAAGGACCGCTCGGGCCGAATGGCCAAGGCCCGCCAATTCAGCGACGCAGCGACGCTCATCAGCGAACTGGCCTCCGACGACAGCAACCTTGGCGACGCCTACATCACCCTGTGCGTGCATGCCGGCATAGCCGCAGCAGACGTGATCTGCTGCTCACGGCTCGGCGTTCACGCCAGCGGGCAGGACCACGCCGCTGCGGCGGCGCTGCTCGACCAAGCCGACGCCGGTCTCGGAAAGGAACTCCGCAGACTGCTTGGACTCAAGACGAAGGCCGGTTATAGCTCGGCCCCATCAAGCGCCGCCGACCAAAAGGTCGCCAGTCGGGCCTCAACCCGGCTTGTAGATGCAACATCCACTAGCCGATGACCACCAAGAAGATGAACCCCGACGAGGACTACGAGTTCTACGCCCGTCCGGAGAACCAAGTGCCACAGGGGCCGCCACGACGCCGCTCAAGGATGACCGAGCCATTCCTGGTCCGGTTACCACCAGCAACGTTGGACGAGGTCCGGCGCCGCGCCGACGAAGACAAGAGGTCGGTATCCAGCTGGATCCGTCGTGCGGTCGAGCACGAGCTGGACAAACAGGCCCAATAGCGCCGCAACGCTTCACTCACCGGAGAGAAGCTGACATCGACCTGCCGCGTCCTTGGGCGGTAAACCCAAGGCCTTGATACAAATTCTGCTGCCACGTTTCGGCCGGGCACAGATTCACCTGCTGGAGCCCTTCATCGACAAGCCAATCCATGAGGTCCGCCACGACCATCTTGCCGAGCCCCTGCTGACGACAGGAGACGTCGACCACAACATCATCTATTTGGGCCTCGTCTTTGGCAGCTAAACGGTGCCCATAAGCCAATCCGACCGGATGGCCAGCAACGTTTGCGATCACCATCCAGCTGTCACGATCGACCCCCCGAGAGAACCCCATCGTGCCGACGCCATGAGACTGAAGCACATGTAGCCCCCGCGTCGCTGTGGGGTTGCGAACCCGACGCACAACAAGCTCTCGGCGGTTCGACGTTGCCTCATGGTCGTATGCCCAGTCGTTTCGTCGTCGCCACAGGTTCCACCGCGACAGCTTCGGCTTGTCGAGCCTGACCTCGCTGGAGACTTCGACCACGCGTCTCGCGATGGAGGAAACCTTCGCGTCCATGGGAATCCTTTCGTCCGACTATCACGACGCTCCAATCATGACCCTGACCCCTGACAGTTCAGCAGACCGGCAAAGCAGTCTTGAGTGGCCGACTTCGGACCGATGGTTCGGGATGCGCAGAGCAGCCGAACCGGGCACCGGGCACCGGGCACCGGGCACCTCGATGCGCTTCTACGGTCGATCGAGAACAACCTCACAGCCCGGGACGACTGAATATTGTTCGTCAGGCAGATCCGCCCGTCGATCAGAAACCCCCAGAAACAGTCGGTTTTGCTGGTAGGAGGTGGTAGGGGCTGGTACCCAGTTCCCATTGGACCCGTTTCGACAGCACCTACCACCCAGTACCACTCCCTACCAGGAGGGTTTGTGGCCCCCAAAGTGGCCCGACCATTTATCAAGCAGTCGCTAGAAGCCTCAGATCGCTGCAATTGCAAGGGTTTTGGAGCCCGAAGTCGGATTCGAACCGACGACCTGCTGTTTACAAGACAGCTGCTCTGACCAACTGAGCTATCCGGGCGTATCGCCCATGTTAGAGCCCGGACCGGCTGGCTCCACGGCCGCATTCGGGAAGTCGGGCGGGACGCCCTCCCGGAAGGCTTTCACGCCCTCGGCGAACTCGGGTCCGGCCATGGTTTCACGCATGAACCGTTGGGCGTCGGACACGGCCGGCCCGACGCTGCGGTCGGCATCCCGGTACAGCTGGTACTTAGTGGTAGCGACCGCCTTGGGGTCCACGTCCTCGGCCAGGCCTCGGGCCACCTCCATGACGTGCGCCATGAGTTGGTTGGGCTCGATCACCTCGTTGAACAGGCCCCAACCCTCGGCCTCCTCGGCCCGGAACTTTCGGCCGGTCATCAGCAGCTCAGCCGCTCGGGTGACCCCGACCAGGCGGGGTAGCACCCAACTGAGACCGAACTCCGCCGGGAGTCCGAGCCGGGCGTTGGCCGTGGCCAGCCGAGCGCCCTTGGCGGCGAATCGGAGGTCCGCGTAGCAGGCCAGCACGAATCCGACGCCCGCACACGGGCCGTTGATGGACGCGATCACCGGCGTTCTCAGGCCATAGTGAAAGACGAAGTCGTCGTCGTAGTCGTCCCGCACGCCGTAGCCGGGCATCGGCAACTCGGCGGGCAACCCCGGGTCGTAACCACCCCTATCGGCATGACCGGCAAGCGCATCACTGTCGGCCCCCACGCAGAACGATCGGCCCTCCCCGGTGACGACGATGCAGCGGATATCGGGGTCGGTCTCGGCCCGCTCGATCAGTGCCCGGTACTCGTGGTGCATGCGCCCGGTCCAGGCGTTGTTGCGATGCGGACGGTTCAGCCGAATCACCGCGACGCGGCCGACCGTCTCCCACGATGTGACCTTGAGGATCAAGTCATCGCTCATCGGGCGTCGAGGGCATGGGAGACCGGATCGAGATCGAACGGAGCGCCCACCATGAAGATGACATGGTCGGCACCGGCCTCGGCATACGCCTCCAGCTGATCGACCTCGTCAACGCTGATGCCGACCGTGCGCTCGATGTCCGCCGGGTTGCGCCCCTCACGTGCGCACCACTCGTTGAGCACCCGGTTCTTCGCAGCGAAGTTGTCCGGCGGACCAAAGGTGTTCCAAGCGTCGGCGTGCTGGGCCACCAGCCGCAGCGTGACCTTCTCCCCCGAGCCACCGATGAGAATCGGCATGTCCCCCACCGGGCCCGGAGTCAGCTGGGCGAGACGATCCTTGATGATCGGCAGGTCGCGCTCCAGGTCGGCCAGGCGCTGGCGGGCGGTGCCGAACGGGAAGCCGTATTCGTCGTAATCCCGCTCGAACCAGCCCGAGCCGATGCCCAAGACGAACCGGCCATCAGCGACGTGATCGATCGTGCGGGCCATGTCGGCCAGCAGGTTGGGGTTGCGGTAGCTGTTGCAGCTCACCAGCGCACCGATCGAGGCCGAAGTGGTGTCGGCGGCCATGGTGGCCAGCAGGGTGTAGGCCTCGAAGTGCGCGGCATCGGGGTCGCCGAAGAGCGGGTAGAAGTGGTCCCACACCCAGATGCTGTCGACCCCGAGCGACTCGGCGGCCATCCACGACGCCCGCAGCGCCGCCATCGTGGTGTTCTGCGGTTGGATCTGCACGCCAATCTTCATCTCCGCACGGTAGAACACGTCAGACTTGGGCGATGGTCGACCACCCCACGCCCGACGCGCCAACGACGAACCCGCCCGACCGGGAGGTGCTCACCTCGACGGTTGCAGAGGTGTGGAACGACTCGGCGGTCCCGGCGATCGAGGCCCACATCGCCGTGCCCGCCCTGTCACCGGCGTTCGCCCCAGGCTGGGCCGCTGCCGGCCATATCGACACCGTGCTGGTCGCTGCATCGGACTGGTTGGAATCGCTGGGCGTGCCCGGGCTGACGGTGAGCCGCCGCGATCTACCCGGCCGCACGCCGCTGCTGCTGGTCGACGTACCGGCGACGGACGGGGCCACCAACGGCGGCACGGTGCTGGCCTACGGCCACCTGGACAAGCAACCGGAGATGGTCGGCTGGGACGACGACCTGGGCCCGTGGACCCCGGTGCGCAAGGGCGACCGCCTGTACGGGCGCGGCGGCGCCGACGACGGCTACTCGGTGTACGCGTTGGGTACCGCACTGGTCGCGCTGGACCGGGCCGGTGGCGAACACGGCCGCATCGTCGGCGTGATCGAGTGCTCGGAGGAGTCGGGCAGCCCCGACCTGCCCGCCCACCTCGAGGCGTTGGGGGACGAGCTAAGTTCGCCCGAGCTGGTCGTCTGCCTGGACTCGGGCTGTGGCGACTACGAACGGCTGTGGGTGACCACCTCGCTGCGAGGACTGGTGTCGGTCGACCTGCGGGTGGACGTGCTGACCGAAGGCGTCCACTCCGGCGCCGCCGGGGGCATCGTGCCCTCCAGCTTCCGCATCGCCCGCACGTTGCTCGACCGGATCGAAGCGGCGAGCGACGGCCGCCTGCTGATCGACGAGCTCTTCCCCGAGATCCCCAAAGCGCGACGGGAACAGGCAGCCCAGTCGGCCGGAACGCTGGGCCGCCCGCCGGCCTTTCCGTGGGCCGACGATACCCACCCGGCAACCGACGACGTGGCCGACCAACTGCTGGCTCGCACCTGGGGCCCGGCGCTGGAGGTGATCGGCGCCGACGGGCTACCACAGCTCGCCGACGCCGGAAACGTCGCCCGCCCGTCCACCACGTTGGGCCTGTCCATTCGCATTCCGCCCGGCGTCGATCCCGAGGCGATCACCGCGCGGCTCACCGAACTGCTGACCAACGACCCTCCGGCGGGTGCCACCGTTACCGTCAGCCCGGGCTGGGGAGCAACCGGGTGGGACGCCCCGCCGACCGCCCCGTGGTTGGCGGATGCGTTGCAGCGTGCCTCGACCACCTGGTTCGGGGAGGAGTCTCGCTGGATCGGTGAGGGCGGCACGATCCCGTTTATGGCCATGCTGGGCGAGCAGTTCCCCGACGCCCAGTTTGTGGTCACCGGGGTGCTCGGCCCCGGGTCAAACGCGCACGGTCCCAACGAGTTTCTGGACGTGGCGTTCGCCGAGCGGCTCACCGGCTGCGTCGCCGACGTGCTGCACGCCCACGCCACACGGGCCGGCACTGCCGTGTAGGCGTGTCGCAACAACTGGCGCTTCCTACTGCTCAGCACCTGGAGTTGGTCATGCCGCTCCTCCCGAAAGCCCGAGGAGAGCGCCGTTTCAGTCCCCTGCGATAATCGTGAGGCGCTCGGTCTCAACCCTCCCGTGAAGGCCGCCGTCGGGGTGACCGACGGCGGCCGCCTCGCCTTCGGTGACCGGCCCGGCCTCGCGGGCCGGCAGATAGCGCCAGGCCACCACGGCCGCAATCGCCACGACGACAGCCCCAAACACCACCGCCATCTGCATGCCCGAGACGAACGCCGGCGCGGCGGCATCGTGCACCCGCACCAGATCCGACACAGGCAGCTTCATCTCTTTGGCGATGCGCAGCCCCGAGCCGATCGAGTCGGCCATGCCGTCGCGCACCTGAACGGGGAGATCGGCCGGGATCTTGACCACCGAGCGGTACTGAGCGGCGAAGATCGACCCGATGACGGCGACGCCGAGCGCGCCGCCGGTTTGCCGTGTGGTGTCGTTGACCGCCGACCCCACGCCGGCACGTGCGCGTGGAAGCGAACCCATGATCGACTCGGTGGCGGGCGGCATCACCAGCCCCATGCCCCAGCCGAAGATCAAGCGGACGCCCATGCCCAGCGGCACCGACTCCATCAGAAACTCCGAGCCGTAACAGAGCAGGGCGACGCCAACGACAAACAAGCCTGCCAGCACCACCAACTTGGTGCCCACCTTTTCAACCAGGCGGGGTGCCAGCGGGCCGGCGGTCATGATGCCCAGGGCAACCGGCGCGGTCAGCATGCCGGTCTTCAGCGGCGAATAGCCGAGCACGAACTGGAAGTACTGGGTGAGCAGAAACGTCGATCCGAAGAGGGCGAAGAAGACCAAGGTGATCGTGGCCGACGCTGCCGAAAACCGGGGATTAGAGAAGAAGCTCACGTCGAGCATCGGATGGGGGTTGCGCAGTTCCCACACCACGAACGCCGCCAAAACAGCCACGCCGATGGCCCCTGGAATGAGCGTCTCGGGCGCCAGCCACCCTGCACCGGGCGCCTCGATGATGGCGTAGAGCACACCGGTGAGCCCGACGATGGAGAGCAGCGAGCCCATCGGGTCGAGAGGACGGTCGCGTTCGCCGACGGTCTCGGGCACCAGGAACCGACCGGCCACGATGGCGCCGAGCGCGATGGGCACATTGACCAGGAACACCGAACCCCACCAGAAATGCTCGAGCAGAAACCCGCCAAGCAACGGGCCGACCGCAATGCCCAGGCCCGACACCGCAGCCCAGATACCGATGGCCCGACCGCGCTCGGGACCCTCGAAGGTGTTGGTAAGGATCGACAGCGTTGACGGAAAGATGGCCGCTCCGGCAATGCCCATCAATCCACGAGCCCCGATTAACGCTCCCGGCGAACCACTGAAGGCGGCGAACGCGCTGGTCGCGGCGAACAGCGCCAACCCACCGGTGAGCATGAGCTTGCGACCGAACTTGTCGCCGAGCGCACCGCTGGTGAGCAGCAGCCCGGCGAACACCACCACGTACGCATCCACGATCCACTGCAGGTCGGAGCCGGAGGCCCCAAGGTTGTCCACAATGTTCGGCAGGGCAACGTTGAGAATGGTGTTATCGATGCTGATTACCGACAGCGAGGCGCACAGAACGCCCAGGGTCCACCAGCGCTTGTCGTAGGCCTGCTCAACGGTCAGTGATCGCACCGGCTCACGTTACGCCCAACATGGCAGTCCTGCCACTACGGCTCCAGTAGCTGGATTCGGGCGCCGATCACCCCTACCGGCCTGGCCAAACCCTTAGCCCGCAGTCAGAGCCCCATCAGAGGACACGACCGCCCCATGAAACGCCGACGCGTCATCGGAGGCGAGGAACAGGATCGCCGCCGCCTGTTCCTCGGGCTGCGCGGCCTTTCGATAGCCCATGTAGGGACGCATCAGATCGATGTCACAGTCGGTGGGCAGCTCGATGGTGCCGGTCATCGGCGTTGCGGTCTGACCCGGAGCAAGCGCGTTGATGCGGATGCTGTTGTCCTTGGCGAACTCCATGGCCAGCGCCTTGGTCAGGTTGACCACCGCCCCTTTGGATGCGCAGTAGCCGGCGAAATAGGCCTGGCCCATGAGGCCGGCATTGGAGGCAACGTTGACGATGACGCCGCCTCCATCAAATGCGCCCAGGGCCGCCTGACACAACCAGAACATGCCCGACACGTTGACCGAGAACATCAGGTTCCAGTCGTCTTCGGTGACGTCCACCGTGTGGGCCGACCGGACCACGCCTGCCACGTTGGCCAGCACGTCCAGCCCGCCGAACGCCTCAACTGCCGCTGCCACCGCAGCGTGCCCCGCATCGCGGGTGCCAATGGCGGCGTGATGGGTCACGACCGAGCCCGAAGCTTCGGCGGCCTCGGTCGCCAACGTGGCCAGCCCGTCGGCATCGATGTCGACGGCCAACACATTGGCCCCCTCGTTGGCGAACGCCAGCGTGGTGGCTCGGCCCATGCCGGACGCGGCCCCGGTGACCAATGCGGACTTACCCTCAAATCGGCCCATCGGCCCTCCCCAACTTGTCGTGGCGTTGATCGGCACGCTCATGGTGTAAGCGGCCGGGCGGATCGTTCCGCAGGTTGCCGGTCAGAACGCATCTGACGAGGCGTCAGGTACCGTAACCCAGCCATCCACACGGATGGACGGAACCGACCAACAACGCAGATGGGGTAACGGGATGAACGACGCCAGAACCGACGCGATTGCCAACGGGGGCGCCACTGACGACAACGTCGACTCGGGGCCGATCAGGGTTGGCGCCATGTTGTTCACCCTGGTGGACCCGACCCCGGGGTTTGAGGTGGCCTACAACCGCTGGTACGAACGGGACCACTTCTACGGCGGGGTCATGGTGGGGCCCGGCACGCTTTCGGGCAGGCGCTGGGTGGCCACCCGGGCGTTGAAGGACCTGCGCTTCCCCACCGAGCCGTCGGGCCATTCACCGGTGACCAATCCCATCGACGCCGGCAGTTTCCTTGCCACCTACTTCATCGACGCCGCCTCAGTGGCCAACCACTTTGCGTGGGCGTCCGAGGAGGTGCACAAGCTGTACGCGGCCGGTCGCGGCTTCGAGGAGCGCACCCACGCCCACACGGTGCTGTACACGATGCGGGCAGCACATCACCGGGATGTCGCCCCCATCCCTGCCCACCTGGCGCTCGATCACCCCTACGCCGGCTTGGCGTCGATCCACGTGGACCGGGCCGACGGCGTGAGCACCACAGACCTGGACGCGTGGCTCGACGGCGACGGGCGCGACGTCGTGCTCGGCGGGGGCTCACCGGTGGACCAGGTGTTGAGCTGGCGCCCGATCATTCCCGACAGGGAAGGGCCGATGGACCTGGGTTCGGGCCCAGGCGGCAAGGACCGGAGCCTGCTGCTGTGCTTTCTTGATCAACAGGTCGAGGAAGCCTGGGACCACCTGGTGGCGTTCTCCGAGGCCATCGAGGCGGCGGGGATCGCCCGCGTGGCACTGACCGCACCGTTCACCCCGGCCATCCCCGGCACCGATACCTACTGCGATCAGCTGTTCTAGACCGGCGTTCGGTCGGTGGCGTTCGCTGCTGCCTCAGCCGTCATCCAATCCAAGATGACGTTGCAGGAACGCAACGGTGCGCCCCCATGCCAGCGCCGCCGCCTCACCCGCCGGCGTATCCAACTCGGCGTCCTCAGCGAAGAAGTGCCAGGTGCCCGGGTACTCGAACACCTCAACCATGTTGTCCAACAGCAACAGGTGTGACTGCATCTCCACCCGATCGTCGACGGTGCAGAGATCGTCAAATTCGGCGAAGTGGCCCAACACCGGCGCGTTGAGCGACGTGAAATCGATGTCCTGAGCGCCGTAATAGGTGACCACTGCGGCGATGGAGTCGGGGTTGCGAGTGGCCACCCACATGGCCAGCGATCCTCCCGATGAGAAGCCCACCACCCCCACCGGCGCCGACGGATCGGCGCACTGGGATCGAAGTGCGACCACGCTGGCGATCACCAGTGCAGCGATGCCATCGGCATCCACCTCACCGAGCAGCGCCTGCCCGGCTGCGTCATCGACGGGCACCGAACCGAACAGGTCGGGTGCGAGGGCCGTGAAACCGGCGTCGGCGAGCGAATCTGCCATCGACTTGGTGACATCGTTGAGTCCCCGCCACGACGACAGCACCAGCACGCCCGGTCCCGGACCATCGTCGGGGTGCACCAGGTAGGCGCTCCCGGCGGAGGTCGTCGACACCTGACGCACGGCCGACACATCACCGTCGGACCGGCGCTGATCGGCCTGGTCACCTTCGTCGCCCGGGTCCGGTCGCTGGTCATCGTTCATCCCCAACTTTGACATCCAGCGGCGATCCCGCCGAGTCGAGGCCAACAACGCCCCCCATCTACGCTTGAGACGTGGCAACCAAGCGCGATCGAACCACCCCATCCGGACGCCCCAGCTACTCGCTGGCAGTGGTCAACCAGAAGGGGGGCGTGGGCAAGACATCGGTGGTGCTGGGCCTGGCCATGGCGGCGCGCCGTGCCGGCAGGAAGGCGCTGGTGATCGACCTTGATCCGCAGGGTTCGGCCACTTGGTGCCTGGGCGTGGACGCCGACGACGATTACTGGACATCCGCTGACGTGTTGGAACGTCCGTCGGTGACCACGGCTCACAATGCGTTGGTGACCTCGGGCTGGGGTGAGGGTGTGGACGTGGTTGCCGCCAGCGCCTCGCTGGTTCGAGAGGACGGCGGGGACCCGCTGAGCCGGGTGACCTCGCTGGTACCGGTCGTGGCGGAATTGGCCACCGGTTACGACCTGACGTTGGTGGACTGCGCCCCCTCGCTGGGCGCCATCACCCACGCTGCGCTGGGCGCCGTGCACGGTGCGCTGGCGGTCGCCGAACCGTCAGCCCTCAGCCGTCGCGGCCTGGGCCAGTTGCGCTCGACGATCGAAACGGTCAACGCCAAAGCCAACCCGGATCTGCAGCTGATGGGGGTGCTGCTCAACCGGGTGCCGGCCCGGTCGGCCGAGGCAGGACGTCAGCGGGACGCCCTGATCGACGACGTTGGCAAACAGGCGATGCTCAGCCCAGAGCTGCCCCAGCGGGTCATCATGAACGAGGCGATGTCCAGCCGTCGTCCGCTGGACGACGTTGGGGCTCGGGGACGCGACCTGGTGGATCGCTTCGACCGGCTCTACACCAACCTGATGCGGCGCCTCGGCTAGAGCCACCCGGTACCGAGGGTGCGTTCTGCGCACCTCATCGACCAACATTGGGCCATGAGCGACGTCAACCCGCACCCGACGGCCCGGCAACACCCTGGCCTGCTCGGTGTTCTCATCGCCGTGCAGGAGCGGTTTCGGGGCATCCGAGGCCAGAACGCTGCGAGCGCGCTGACGCTGTCGCTGTTCCTTTCGATCTTCCCGCTGATCCTGGTGGCGGTGTCGGTGATGGGTTTCGTCTCCGCCGGCAACCCGGACTTCGTCACCGACACGATCAACAGCCTGAACCTCACCGGAGACGCCCAAGGGATCTTCACCAATGCGGTCAACTCGGCCCAGGCCAACCGAGGCGCCGTTGGCCTGATCGGACTGCTCACCGGCGCGTGGTCTGCACTGGGGGTCACCACTGCGTTGCAGGTTGCCGCAAACGTGCCCTGGCAGGTGGCCGGACGGGGCATCAAGGACAAGGCCGTTGGCGTGCTGTTTCTGTTGGGGGCAGCAGTGGTTTTCATCGGGTCTGCAGTGGCCAGCTGGGCAATTGGCCTGCTCCCGGGCTGGGCGAGCGCCGCCGGCACGCTCGTGCCGTTTGCAGTGTCGGTGCTGCTGTTCGGCTGGATGTACTGGCTGCTGTGCCGGTATGGGTTGACCGTGCGCCAGGTCTTGCCCGGTGCAGTGGTGGCGGCGATCGGCGTGGAAGTGCTGAAGCTGCTTGCGATCCACTGGCTGCCAGGGGTCATCGCCAAGAGCCAGGGCATCTATGGCTCGATCGGCATCGTGTTCGGCATCTTTGCCTGGCTGCTGATCTTCGGGAAGGTCATCGTGTACGCCTCGGTACTCAACGTGGTCCTCGAGGAGCGCCGAACCGGCAAGGTCGACATGTTGGTGAGCGTGCCCCGGATCGCCGACCCAACCGGTGAATCCCGAACCAACCGGGGCGGGCTCATCGACCAGGACAGCAAGCCGTTGAAGCTGCCGGGGATGAAGCCGCTCGAAGATCCGGAGGAGCGGGTGACCACCCGAGTCGTCACCGAGGACGCCGACGACCGGGAGCGCCCGTGAGAGGCACCCACGCCTGAACGTCCCCCACAGATGCGCACGTTCCTCCCGCTCTGGCGTGCCGTTGGTACCACTGCGTGCCGCTGCTGACAGACTCGACGTCATGACAGTCATCAAGATCAACGCCATCACCGTCCCCGCCGATTCCGGCGACACCCTTGCCCAGCGCTTCGCCGCTCGTGCCGGTGCCGTTGACGGTCAGGACGGCTTCGAGGGCTTCGAACTGCTCAAGCCCACTGACGACCGAACCACATGGTTGGTCATCACCCGCTGGCGCGATGACGAGAGCTTCAACGCGTGGGTGAGCAGCCCCGCGTTCGGCAGTGGCCACCAGAGCGACGCAAAGCCAGCGGGCGACCAGGCGGGTACCGGGCACCCCGGGGGTGAAACCGGCGGACATCCCGGCGGACGTCCGGGTGGCACCGAAGGCGGGGCACCCCCGCCGGTGGCGATGAGCGCCGAGCTGTGGAGCTACGTGCCGGCCGGTGGTTCCACCGGAGGGGCCTGACCCCACCGGCGCAGGCAGGCCGCCTACGAACCGTTCCCCTTCGGCTACGTGGGGATGAGTTCGAACACCCGGATGTCACGTTCGCCTGACGTCACCTCGTAGGTGTCAAACGAGGGCCACAGGGTGCGCATGCGCTCCCATGCGTCGGCCCGGTCGGTACCGGTCAGTCGGTTTGCCACGGCAGGAAACCTGCGGCCCTTCACCTCGATCTCCACCTTGGGCTCGTCGGTGATGTTCAGTGCCCAAGCCGGATGGCTTGCCTGACCCCAGTTGCTGCCGACCACCAAATAGCGATCCCCATCAACCAAATGGGCCAGCGGAGTGGCCCGTGCATGCCCGGACTTCCGCCCGGTGTGATGCAGGATCAAGGTCGGCAGGATCGCGTCGGAAAGGTGCAGCCGTCCGCCGGTAAGCCTGGCCAGGATGCGATCGGATGTGGGGACCACCCGCCGGAGCAGTGGCTGAATCCTGGGGTTGGTCGTCATCTTGGCAACCAGCGACTTGGTGCGAGCAGC
Source organism: Candidatus Microthrix parvicella Bio17-1 (assembly GCF_000299415.1). Lineage (NCBI taxonomy): Bacteria > Bacillati > Actinomycetota > Acidimicrobiia > Acidimicrobiales > Microthrixaceae > Candidatus Neomicrothrix > Candidatus Neomicrothrix parvicella. The sequence goes on along the minus strand of NZ_AMPG01000007.1, from coordinate 89,038 downwards.
CAGGGCCTGGCCCGATTGTGAAGCGTTCATCAGAACCAGTTTGGCCCAACCTCCGCTCATACGCACGAGCTCGATACCGAGGTGGTCCCGGGAAGCTAGATTCTGAGCCGGGTAACTTCACCCAAGGGAACGGCCCGGCGCTTTCGCCCCGCCACAACGAGAGGGACCTTCAATGAGCATGTCAGGCGGCGGTTACCAACCTCCTCCCCCACCCGGTGGTGGCGGCTATCAGGCACCTCCACCCGGAGGCGGGTTTCAACCGCCTCCTCAGGGCATGGTGTCCACTTCCTCCAACAACGACGCCACCATCGCATTGGTGTGCGGCATCCTCAGCATCATCTGCTGCAGCTTTGTGACCGCCATCCCCGCGATCATCTTCGGCAACCGGGTCCGCAAGGACCCCAACAACCCGCAACAGGGCTTTGGCACCGCCGGGTTCGTCCTGGGTTGGATCTCGATCGTCCTGAGCGTCCTGGGTGGCATCGCCTGGGTGATCTTGATGATTGCCGGCGGCACCGCCAGCACCTACTGACTCCGCGAGGCACCTCGCGTGTCCACTCGGACCCACCGCCGACGTGATCAGCTCAGGCGACCCAGCAGAAACGCCGTTGAGATCGCCGTCAACGAGAACCCGTCAGTCACCTGCCCGTCGGCGATCAACCCCGGCAGCCGGCTCGGCGCCACCCACTCGATCCGCTCCGCCTCGTTGGGGTCGCTCGGGTCGCCGAGGTACGTGGCATCCGACGACTGAAACACGTGGAAGGTCTGGTTGCTGGAACCGTTTGACGGGTGATAGCGGGTGAGGGGCGTCAGCGGCCCGGGTCGCCACCCGGTCTCCTCCTCGACCTCGCGCGCCGCTGCGTCGATCGGTTTTTCTCCCGGGTCCACGCGACCGGCCGGGATCTCATACCCCCAACTGTCGGTGATGAACCGGTGGCGCCACAGCATCAGCACTCCACGGTCGGGATGAGCCACCACGGCCGCAGCAGCCGCATGTGGGTAGATCACTGCGTGATGCCAGAGCCGCTGCCCGTCGGGGAGTTCGACGTCCGCCTGGCGCATCGACATCCAGTCACTCTCATAGATCGATCGCCAACCATGAACCGTCCATTCCATTGACGCAGCGTAGGTTGAGGACGCGCAACGGGTTCTGGAGGCCTGACCGTCCAGACAACATCGACATCCGGAGGATTTCGCCCCGATGGAGCTGACCCACACCTTTGAAGTGAAGATGCCCATCGAGGACGCCTGGGCGAAGCTCACCTCGCTGAAACTGACCGCGCCGGCAACGCCGGGTACACGGCTGGAGCTTCAAAACGACGGTCTCCACCGAGGCACGCTCACGGTGGAGGTGGGTCCCGTTTCCGTCACCTACCAGGGTTCCGCCAGCATCACCGACCGAGACGATGACGCCAAGATCGCGGTGATCGTCGCCAACGGACACGACACCAGCGCGCAGGACGAAGCCACCGCTGTGATCACGGCCCAGTGCACCGCAGCGAACCCCGCTACCACCAAGGTCGAGTTGGTCACCGAACTGACGCTCACCGGGTTGATGGATCGGTTCGCAAGCGGCGTGCTGGCCGACGCATCCACGAAGTTGATCGAGCAGCTCGTCGAGAACCTCGAATCCGACGACGACAACGGCGCTGCAACCGCCACGCCGGCTGCAGCAACGACAGACCCGCTGGAAGTGCACCCGATGAGCCCGCTCGAATCCGACGCCGCCGATCTCCTGGACGCGTCTGCCACGCCGGTGGTAAAGCGGCTGGTGCCTGCGTTGGGGCTGCTGGCGGCCACGTTGCTCATCATTCGGATTTTGCGTCGCCGTTCGTCGCGGTGAATCCGGGGTTTCGGCACTCAACCCTCCACCCCGACGCGTATTCGGACGGCCGTCACCACGAGCCGCATCGCACCTTTGTGGCCGACCGGGCAATCCGCCTACGCTCTCGGCCGTGGCTGAACCCTGCAACGCGGTCTCTCAGCCCGCAGCGGACGGAGCCATCCGGGCAGAAGTAGACGGTCACCCCACCTGGCGGCACCGGATCGATGTCGGTGGCGGCGTCTTCACCCCCGGGGGTGAAGATGTTGCAACCGAATTGGCACGCCTGGCACTGCCCGATCGGCTGGACGGCAAGCGGGTGCTCGACGTCGGCTGTTCCGACGGTTTCTACAGCTTTACGGCCGAAGACCGCGGGGCCACCGAGGTGGTTGGTATCGACGACTTGTCGTCGCTGATGGTGGAAGGACGAAATGGCTTCGTCATCGCAAAGGCGCTTCGTGGGTCAGCCGCCGAGTTCCGTGACCGATCCATCTACGACCTCGACCCCGCGACCGACGGCACCTTCGACGCCGTTTGGTTTCTCAACGTTCTCTACCACCTCGAACACCCGATGGTTGGGTTTCGCAACCTGGCCCGGATCATCAAACCCGGTGGCCTGCTGGTGATGAAAACCTACGTTCATCAGGACGTTCGGGTGTGGCTTCGCGGCCCGTTGGCGCGCTGGGCCGGGCGGGATGCTGTGGGCTTCGATGTCGGCCGCCGACCGCGGCTGTGGTTCTACCCCCACAGCGAACTGTCCAACGACCCCACCAACTGGGTGGGCCCCAACGTGGCCTGTGTCGATGCCATGCTGGACGCGGCCGGGTTCGACGTCACCCGCAACCTGGGCGTTCACGGCGACCGCTACTACCTGCACGCAGCCCGTCGACACGACTGACAGCCAAGGCGCGCCGACGCTGCTTGTTCAGTGCCGAGGGCGTTGCGCTCGTCCGCCGCCGACGACAAGCCGTGGCCTCAGGCGTCGTCTGTGGTGTCCAACGGCCAGCCGTGCATGGCACGGAGTTCACCAACCAGGTGGGTGAAGCGGTCTTTCGCCAGCACCGCCCCCTCGCGGCGGACCTCCGATGGCTGCACCCGGAGGATCCGATCGATCTTGGCGAAGCTGGGCCGACCCTCGCTGTCCCACGCGCCGGTGCCGATGGGTACACAGTCGCTGCGACCCTTGTCCTTGCTGGTCAACTGCACCACCCCGAGCACCGGGCCGTCCCAGCCGATGACCGCCACCGGCCGATCCTTACCCTGGCTTGGATCATCCTCGTAACTCACGTACGTCCACACCACCTCGCCCGGATCCGGCTCACCGTCGAGGTCCGGCGCATAGCTGACTTCAAGTGGACCCGACCCATCGGGCTGCTTCTTCGATCCGCCTTGCGGCTTGGCCATGTACTCCACAAATTCGGAGGCCAACTTGGTGAACTCTCCGAACCGACTCATCATCCCCATGCTGCCGGCCCGTGGCGGTCGAGCGACCACTGGCTAGATTCGACCCGATGGCAACCATCGGCGAAATGGCACCCGACTTCTCACTTCCGGACCAGCACGGCAACACCGTGACCCTTGCCGGCCGGCGCGGGCACCGCACGCTGGTGTTCTTCTATCCCAAGGCCAACACGTCCGGCTGCACCACGCAGGCCTGTGGGTTACGAGACGTCGCCGAGCAGATCGGTGACGTGGCCATCATCGGCATCAGCCCCGACTCGCCCACCAGACAGCTCAACTGGGACACCAAACACACGCTGGGGTTTCCCCTGTTGTCGGACCCCGACCATGCCGTCGCGGAGGCGTTCGGATCATGGGGGCAAAAGAAGCTGTATGGCAAGGTCTACGACGGCATCATCCGGTCGGCGTATCTCATCGACGCCGACGGCAGGATCGAGCAGGCGTGGCCCAAAATCAGCCCGAAGGACACACCGATCAAGCTGCTCGCAGCGCTGGAAGCCTAAACGCCCGCAACAGGCCCGAACCTGGTCACTCGAGGGGCAGCGGAGCCTGACCGGACTCGTGGTCCAGCAGCCAGCGCTTGGTGTCGAGACCGGCGGCAAACCCGGTGAGGTCCCCATTGGCACCGACGACCCGGTGGCACGGCAACACCACCGAGAGCGGATTGCGGCCGTTGGCCGAGCCCACGGCGCGCACGGCTTTGGGGCGACCCAGACGAGCGGCCTGTTCGCCGTAGCTGATCGTTTGGCCGAACGGGATCTTGGCCAGGGCCCGCCACGCCTCCTGTTGAAACTCGGTGCCCACCAGGTGCATCGGAAGATCAAAGTTTGAACGGCCACCCTCGAAGTACTCAACCAACTGCCGCTCCGCCGCATCAAGCACGGCCTCGGCTCTGGAGTTGGGGGGCACATCGGACCCCCGATCACCGGCGGGAGCCTCCTTGAGGCGACCGGCCAAGCCCACGCGGCTGCCATCCTCGTCCGGCCAGGTGACCGCACGCAGTCCAATCTCGTCGGCAACCAAGGTGAGCGGCCCGATCGGAGTCGCCATCACCCGCTGGGCGGTGGACAGATCTCGAGACTCGTCGGTCGTTCGCTGCGATGCGCCGGTGGTGGTCATGCTCTGTCTCCCGGGTGTGAATTGCGGTGGGTGGCGGTTTGCTTCTGGACGTCGCTCACGGGATCGACGACTCAACGGTCGGGCGCTGCTGTGATGCCGCCCACAGGTGGGCGACGGCGATTGCCCGCCAGGGTCGCCACGCCTCGGAGCGGGCAAGCAGCGCTGTGCGGTCTCGGTCGATACCCAGATTGGCCGCCCCGCGTTGCAATGCCACGTCGCCGACGGGAAAGGCATCCGGGTCAGCGAGGCCACGCAACGCCACGTAATCGGCCGTCCACGGGCCGATGCCCGGCACGGCCAAGAGCGACTCACGGGTGGCCTCGCGCCCGGCATGTGTGTCGAAGCTGACCGAGCCATCGGCGACGGCCACAGCACCGGAGGTCAAGGCCCGACGCCGGGCCGCCGGCATCCCCAGCGAAGACAGGTCGGCCTCGGCCACATCGCCAGGATCGAGCGGCAGGTGCGTCAGCCCCTCCGGCGCCCATGCCGGTGCCACACGGCCAACGGCCTCCACCAGCTGCCCGGCCAACCGAATGCCCCGCCTCACCGCTACCTGCTGGCCCAACACGGCGCGAACCAGCGCCTCGAAGCCATCGGCGCAGGCGGGCATTCGCCGACCCGGATGGGCGGCGATTGAGGGCGCCAGCAACTCGTCGGCCTCCAACAGGTCGGCCACCTCCAGCGGATCGCAGGTGGCGTCGCAGAGCCGCTCGGCCACAGACACTGCTGCGGTGAGGTCCGCCAGATCGGTCGCCAACACCTCCACCACCATGGCGTCGCCTGCGTCACCGGCACGCAGGGTGATGACCGCCGGACCGCCCGGCAGGCTCAACGTGCGAGAAAAACTCTCAGTCCGGCCAACCTCAACACCGGGCAGTGCTCTGAACGCCAGGAACCTCAGCACCTCGGCGGCATCGAAGGGGGCACGGACCGCCAACCGCAGGATCACCGGCACCGGTGCCGAAGACCCGGCTGGGCCACTGTGACCACCATCGAACCCAACGATCGAACCGATGTGCGCTGAGGCTCGATCGGCGGCTGTGCCTCGCTGAGCCGTGACCGGCCTGTCTGCTCGAAGGGCCGAAGGCGTGCGGGCATACACCTCGCGCACGGTGTCGTTGAACTGACGCACACTCCCGAAACCGGCGGCAAACGCCACGCTGCTCATCGACAGGTCGGTGTGCTCCAGCAGTTGACGGGCCGCGTGAGCGCGTCGTGCCCGAGCCAGAGCAACCGGCGACGCACCAACCCTCGCTTGGAGTGCCCGATCCAGATGCCGGGCGCTGACCCCGAGCCGATCAGCCAAACCCTGCACACCAAACCGGTCAACCTCTCCTGCGGCGATCGAGCGCATCGCACGGTTCACCAGATCGTCACCAAGCTCCCATTCGGGCGATCCGGGTGCGGCGTCGGGCCGGCAGCGCTTGCAGGCCCGGAATCCCGCGCGTTGCGCAGCCGCCGAGGTGGCGAAGAACCTGGCGTTGGCCCGCTTGGGCCGCACCGCCGTCGGACAGCTGGGACGGCAATAGATGCCCGTCGACAGCACGGCCAACACAATCCGCCCATCGAAGCGGCGATCCCGGCTGAGCACCGCCCGGTAACAGCGGTCATGATCGGCCAACAACGAGGTCACCGACCAGTCGTCGGCAGCTGCAGCGACCGCCGAGTTCGCCGGCTGAGGGGAGGACATGGTGCCAGTCTCTCAGACGAACCGGCCGGCGTCTGGCGGAAATCCGACATCCAGGTCCCCCGGCGACACCGCTTCGAAGGCGGGCTGCACTCGATGTGAAAAGTGCGGGTCCGCTATGCTCTAGAGGCCTTCGCGGGTGTAGTTCAATGGTAGAACATCAGCTTCCCAAGCTGAGAATGCGAGTTCGATTCTCGTCACCCGCTCGACCCATCTTGTACGCGCCGGGTCCCATTGGTCCGGCAAGGACGCCGACCAAGCGGAATTCAAGCCGCATGAACCCTGGGCAAATGCCTGACAGCGCACCACGTCCCAGGCTCGGGCAGGATACGGATCACCGACTCGCGCTGCGATTGAGCGGCGGCGCCGCCCAGGCATCATTCAAGTCCGCCATCGAAACGCAAGAGGGCCTACGCCGTCGCCGGCCTGTTGACTGATGGCTCCGTCGCGTAGTCGGATCGCCTCTCGGATCCTCCTCGCACGGTCCAAGTCACCGTTCGGCCGGAGCCGTCACCAACACGTCGGATCACGCCCCGAGGTGGAAGTCATTGTCGTGCCTGAGGATGCCGCGCTCCAAGGAGTCCCCAGGTCAAGATCGTTCGCCAGGAATCATGTTCCTGGCTCGTCGAGCAGCCTCTCGATCCCGCCGAATCGTCTCGAAACTGGCTCTTGCCTATGAGCGATAGGTTATCTATCATCGATAGTACACGGTTCCAAGTACTTCCACTTCCACAACGGGGGCTCACCATGCACACCAACATCGACGAGATCGCTGCGGACACATTCCGGTTCTCCACCTTCATTCCAGACGTCGGCCCAACGGGCATGACGTTCAACCAGTTTCTGATCCGAGACGACGAGCCGCTGCTGTTCCACACCGGCCACCGCCAACTTTTCCCGCTGGTCTCCGAGGCGATCGCCACGGTCATGCCGCTGAACCAGCTCCGCTGGCTTGCCTTCGGTCACGTCGAGGCCGACGAATGCGGCGCGATGAACCAGTTCCTCGCCGCTGCCCCCGACGCGCAGGTCGCCCATGGCGCCCTGGGGTGCATGGTGTCGCTCAACGACATGGCCGACCGGCCTCCGGTTCCGCTCGAGGACGGCCAGATGCTCGAGCTGGGCGCGCACCGTGTCCAACACATCGACACCCCACACGTGCCCCACGGTTGGGAGGCTCGTCTGCTGTACGACGAAACGACCGGCACCCTCTTCTGCGGCGATCTGCTGACCCAGCTGGGCGACGTGGCACCCATGGTCGACGGCGACGTGCTCGATGCAGCGGCGCTGGCCGAGGACATCTTCGGCGCCACCTGCCTGACGCCTTCGACGGCGCCAACCATCCGACGGCTGGCCGGCATGGACACCACCACGCTGGCCACGATGCACGGCTCGGCGTTCGACGGGGACACGTCGTCCACCTTGATGGCGCTGGCCGACTCCTACGACGAGCGGCTGCTCGCCGCTGCCTGACCCACACATCCTCCCCCTCGAAGGACTCCCGTGACCTCCGCTCCCGCCCCGACGACCGATCGACGCCGCCAACGGCACCTCGCCAAGCGGGCCACGATCGTCGCCGAGGCCTGGACGCTCGCCCAACGCGACGGTCTCGCTGCCATCTCGCTTCGGGATCTCGCCGACCAGGTTGGGCTTCGGCAGCCGTCGCTGTACGCCTACTTCGATTCGAAGCTGGCGCTCTACGACACGATGTTCGCCGACGGGAACCGTCAGCTGATCGACGTCGTGTCCAAGTTGCCCGAGCGCGACGATCCCCACGCGGCGCTCATCGAGTTCGTCGAGGAGCTCACCCGGTTCGCAGCGGCCGACACCGTCCGCCATCAGCTGCTGTTTCAACGCACGATCCCCGGCTTCGAGCCGTCGACCGAGTCCTACGCCGTTGCCGAGGAGTTCTACGACATCGGCCAACAACGGCTCGCCGCAGCAGGTGTCGAGGATCCCGCCGACGTCGACCTGTTCACCGCCGTCGTGTCCGGCCTGACCCATCAGCAGGTCGCCAACGATCCGGGCGGCGACCGCTGGGTGCGGCTCTCGGGTCAGGCAGTCGCCATGTACCTCGCCGAGGTCGCCCGGACCCGTACCACTCCGGCTCCATCGAGAAAGCCCCGAGCGGAGCAGCTGACGAAGCAGCCCACGACAAGAAGGACACCGACATGATGACCGAGCCCAGCGTCGACGTATCCACGATCCCCAGGATCACCCACGACGAGTCCACCGAGATCACCGCCGTCGAGAATCGAAAGTTCGGCGAACAGCTGCGCAACCTCGGTGCCAACGACTGGTCCGCCCCCACCGCCTGCGAACGGTGGGACGTGCGGGCGATGGCAGCACACGTCGTTGGCGGCGCCGCCGGGCAGATCTCGCCGCGAGAGTTCGTGCGCCAGGTGCGTGCGGGACGCCCGCTCGTGAAGGAGATCGGCGCGCAATACTGGTGGGACGGCATGAACGAAGTGCAGGTGCGCGAGCGCGAGCAACTCGGCACCGACGAGCTCATCGCCGAGTGGATCACCAACTCCGAGCGGGCCCGGGTCGCTCGAAACAAGCTCCCCAAGCCGATCGGCAGGCTGCCGCTGCTTAAGCTGCCGGCGCCGGTCGGCCGACAGCGCTTGACCTACCTGTTCGACATGGGTTTCACCCGGGACGTGTGGGCGCACCGCATGGACATCGCCGCTGCCACCAACCGGCCGATGGACCTCGACGCCAACCACGACGGGCGAATCATCGCCGACGTCGTCGCCGAGTGGTCGAGCTACTTCGATGAGCCCTTCACGCTCGAGCTGACCGGCCCCGCAGGGGGACACTTCACCTCGGGCTCGGGCGGCGAATCGGTCCGGATCGACACGCTCGAGTTCATGATGATCCTGGCCGAGCGCGCCGAAGGCACCGGCGTGCTCCACCACACGTTGCCGCTCTGACCCGAGACCGACCCTCGGAGCCGTGCGGCCCGCACACGTCGCGCCGTGGCGCCCTCGGTGCAACTGGGGCGATAGCTTCGGGGCCATGACCACCCCAGTGCTGATCTGTATCGATGGTTCCAACTTGTCTCATCAGGCGGCAACGGCCGGGCTGAAGGTACTGCGCACCGACGCTGCGCTCACCCTCCTGACCGTGATCCCCGAGCCCGACCCGACCCTGGTGACCGGCGGCGGGTTCACGGGCAGCACGATGACGGCGGAACAGTTCGACGAGGAGAACGCCGCCCAGCGAGCGGACGCCGAGGCGCTCCTCGCCTCCACCCAGAAGGAACTGGGCATCGCGTCGGCCGAGCACGTGGTGCTGATGGGGCCGGCGGGCGCCTTGGTCTGCGAATATGCCGCCAACGTGGGCGCCGAGGCGATCGTGATCGGATCGCGAGGCCACGGCGGAATCCGGCGGGCCATCCTTGGATCGGTGTCGGACCACATCGTCCGACACGCTCACTGCACGGTGCTGGTCACCAGCCACGACGCGCTGGAATCCGACGACTGAAACGCCGTTGAGCCGTTCACATTCCACCCAGATAGGGCATGATGTGGTGATGAATGACGTCGTATTTGGGATCTTGGCCATCGTCGTAGGCGCGCTGTTTGCGCTCCGCGGGTATCTCACCATGAGGCTGGTCATCCCGGTGTGGGGCGCGCTGATCGGTTTCATGCTGGGGGCCGGCGCGGTCGGCGCCGCAGGCGACGGCTTCCTCACGGGCGCTGCCTCATGGATCGCAGGCTTATTAGTGGCAGTGGTCTTCGCTGCTCTCGCCTACCTGTACTACGAGATATCGATTGTGCTGGCCATGGGCGGCATCGGTTTCATGCTGGGTTCCAGCCTGATGGTGGCGCTGAACGTCACCTGGGGCTGGGTCATCGTGTTGGCGGGAATCGTTGTGGCCGTGGCTCTGGGCATGCTGGCAATCGTCGGGGAGCTGCCGATGCTGCTGCTCACGATCCTCACCGCCGCCGCCGGAGCGAGCGCTGTCGTCGGTGGCATCATGCTGCTGGTCGGGTCGATCCACACGTCCGACGTAAATGACCTGGGCGTGACCGGTGCGGTCAACGACTCGGCCGCCTGGTGGGTGCTCTACGCCATCATCCTGATCATTGGAGTGGTTGCCCAATTCCGGGCACTCGACGGGATGCGCGGCTCGCTGCGCGACCAATGGGCCTCCGACGGCGGACGCGAGTTCCGTCAGGCTCCGCCCACCGTCTGAGGTCCCCGTCGGGCCCAAACGCGATGCCAGGCCCCCGCGGGCTCGGGCCGTCGGTGCCCATCTGCCGGGCTGCCCTGCGTGACAAGCTGAGGAGCATGCGAATCCGACGTTCGAGCTCCCGTCGATCCAAGCGACCAATCACGCAGGCGCCGTCATCGCCGCACGCTTCACCGATCCATCCACCCTCCGGGGGCACGCAGGCGCCGTCATCGCCGCACGCTTCACCGATCCATCCACCCTCCGGGGGCACCCCGGCGGCCATCGACCCCAAGCAGGCTGCGATCATTCTGCCTGCCTTCGTGATCACCATGGCCGCCGAGGCGCTCGTGTTGAAGGACCGACCAAAGCGCACCTTCGGAGACCTCGATGGTGCCACCCGCGACGAGCTCTCCGACCCGTCGTTGCCTGCCGACCCGCTCGTGCCGGTGGGATACGAGACACGCGACACCGTTGCCAGCCTGGGGATGCTGGCCGGCAACCTGGTGGCCAACGCGGCGGTGTTCGGCCTGACCCATCGGATCGATCGATGGGCGTACCGCCACCGGGTTGCCAACCTCGGATCAACCCGGTTCGGCTTTACCGGAGCCATGATGGCCTGGGACTTTCTCTACTACTGGGACCACCGCTGGATGCACGAGGTGCGGCTGCTGTGGGCCAACCACGTCTCACATCACAGCTCGGAGCGTTACAACCTGTCGACGGCACTCCGTCAGCCATGGTCGGGCATCCTCACCCACTGGGTCTTCCTGCCGATGCCGCTGCTGGGCTTCACCCCGGCGATGACCTCCAAGGCGGGGTTGTACAACCTGCTCTACCAGTACTGGGTGCACACCGAGGCGATCGACCGCCTGCCGGCGCCGGTCGAGGCCGTGATGAACACCGCTTCGCACCATCGGGTGCACCACGGCGCCAACCCGCAGTACCTCGACAAGAACTATGCGGGCATCTTCATCGTGTGGGACAAGCTGTTTGGCACGTTCGAGCCCGAGGTGCGCAAGGTGAAGTACGGGCTGACCAAGAACATCGACACGTTCAACCCGGTGCGAATCGCCTACCACGAGTTCGCCGACATCGCCCGGGACATCCGCGCAGCCACAGGTGTTCGCAACAAGTTGGGTCACATCTTCGGCCGGCCCGGTTGGACGCCTTCAGGTCTCGGAGCGGGCACCGGACCGGTAACCGTCACCACCGCCGACTGAACCTGGAACCCTCATGGGCATTGCGCCATCACCTCACACAGCCCGGACCGCTTCTGATTGCACCCAGTAGGTTGAGGACTGCGGCTCTCAGGTAGTGCACAAGCGGGGGCGACCAAGGGGGCGAGTGGTGTCAGCAACCGACCGTGGCGGCGCCCGGAGTGACCGCTCGTTGTGGGGGAAGGTCACCGACGCCCTGCCGGTGCTCGCCCAGCTGACCGGAAAGGGCGGTGACCCACTCGGCGAGGGTGCGTACAGCAGCCGCACCCGCGAGCTGTCGGCGCGCACCGCCGACGCCGACGAGGTCACCACGTCGGTGTGTCCATACTGCGCCGTCGGGTGCAGCCAGCGCGTGTTTGTGCGCAATGGCCGCATCACCAACATCGAGGGCAACCCCGAAAGCCCGATCAACCGGGGTCGCCTCTGCCCCAAGGGGGCGGCCACCTTCCAGTTGGTGACCGGCACCCACCGCCTCGACACCGTGCTGCACCGGCGACCGGGCGCCACCGAGTGGGAGCCGATCGCCCTCGACGACGCCATGGACCGAGTGGCGCAACTGATCGCCGAGACCCGCGACCGCACCTGGGAGGAGTCGGACGCCGACGGGCGACCGCTGCGCCGTAGCCAGGGCATCGCCTTCATGGGCGGGAGCACGCTCGACAACGAGGAGTGCTACCTGCTGGCCAAGTTCTGGGCCCAGCTCGGCGTGCTCCAAGTGGAGAACCAGGCCCGCATATGACACTCGGCCACCGTCCCCGGTCTGGGGACCACGTTTGGCCGGGGTGGCTGCACCACCTACCTCCAGGACCTGCCCAACAGCGACGCGGTGCTCATCATCGGCTCCAACTTCGCCGAGGCGCACCCGGTGGGGTTCCAGTGGGCGATGGAGGCCCGCACCGCGGGCACCAAGATCATCCACGTCGACCCGCGGTTCAGCCGCACCTCCGCGTCGGCCGACCAGTTTGTGCCCATCCGCCCCGGAACCGACATCGCCTTCATCGGCGGGCTGATCAACTACGTCCTCACCAACGAGCGATGGTTCACCGAGTTCGTCCACGCCTACACCAACGCCGGTCACGTCGTCGCCGAGGGCATCGAACTGCCCGACGAGCTCGACGGCCTGTTCAGCGGCTGGGTCACCGACGAGGGCCGCTACGACACGGCCACCTGGCAGTTCGAACGGGACGAATCCGGGGAGGCCGTCACCGACCCGACGTTCACCCACCCGCGCTGCGTCATGTCGCTGTTGCGGCGCCACTACGCCCGCTACACGCCGGAGATGGTGTCCGACATCTGTGGCATCGACCCCGCTGCGTTCGACCGGGCCGCCGACACGTTCACGGCGGCGTCGGGTCGGGACCGCACCGGCATGGTCTGTTACGCCGTCGGGCTCACCATGCACTCCAAAGGTGTGCAGAACATCCGCTCGTTGGGCGTGTTGCAGTTGCTGCTGGGCAACATCGGCCGTCCTGGCGGTGGCATCTTGGCGTTGCGGGGCCACGCCAACGTGCAGGGTGCGACCGACCTTCCGGTGCTGTACGACCTGTGGCCCGGCTACCTGCCCAAGCCCACGGCCGACGATGTCGATCTGGCCGGATACCTGGAGCGGGTCGCCAAGCCGACCGGCTGGTGGGCCAACACGCCCGCCTACGTCGTGTCGCTGCTGAAGGCGTGGTTCGGCGACGCCGCCACCGCTGAGAACGACTACTGCTTCGATCGCATGCCCCGGCTCACCGGCGACCACAGCTACATGGTGACCCAGGCGGCGATGGCCGATGGTGCGGTCGAGGGCATGATGGTCGCCGGCGAGAACGTGTCGGTGTCGTCGGTGCACGGGTCGCTGCAGCGGTCGGGCTTCCGCAAGCTGCGCTGGATGGTGGTGCGCGACCTGACGATGATCGAGACCGCCGAGTTTTGGAAGCGGGGCGAGGAGTACGCCAAGGACCGCGGCGAGGACCGCATCGACCCCGCTGACGTCGACACCGAGGTGTTCCTGTTTCCCGCCGCCGCGCATGTGGAGAAGGAGGGGTCGTTCACCAATACCCAGCGGATCCTCCAGTGGAAGGACCAGGCCGTGTTGCCGCCGGGCGACGCCCGCAGCGAGCTGTGGTTCACCCACCACCTCATGGCCCGGCTGCGCGACATCTACGCCGACAGCACCGATCTCAAGGATCAGCCCATCCTCGACGGCACCTGGGACTACGAGGTCGAGGGTGCGCTCGACGAGCCGTCGGCCAACGACGTGCTCGCCGAGATCGGCGGGTTCGGACCGGACGGACCGCTGTCGTCCTTTGGCGAGCTGCGCGACGACGGCACCACCTCGGCGGGGGCCTGGACCCACGTCGGGGTCACCGCTTCCGGGGATAACCACGCCCGCCACCGCGACGGCACGCCCGGCGAGAAGGGCGCTGCCCTCGACTGGGGGTGGGCGTGGCCCGCCAACCGACGCAACCTGTACAACCGGGCCTCGGCCGACCCAGAGGGCCGACCGTGGTCGGAGGACAAGGCGCTGATCTGGTGGGACGAGACCGGCGGGCCCGACGGCGGGGGGGCGTGGGTGGGCCATGACACGCCCGACTTCCCGGTCGACCGGGCGCCGTCGTATCGGCCCGAGCCGGGGGACACCGGCACCGACGCCATCGCGGGCGACCAGCCGTTCCTCATGCAGACCGACGGGCTCGGCGCGCTCTGGGTGGCCGACGGCCTGCGCGACGGCCCGCTGCCCACCCACTACGAACCCCTCGAGGGCGTGGCCCCAAACCGGCTCTATCGGCAGCAGAACACGCCCGCCCGCACCCAGTGGGACCGCGACGACAACCCGTATCACCGGGCCTACGACGATCCCCGCTTCCCGTTTGTGCTCACCACCTACCGGCTGACCGAGACGTTCGGCTCGGGGTCGATGGCCAACCGCAACCTGTCCTGGCTGGGCGAGCTGCAACCCGAGCTGTTCTGCGAGATCTCGCCCCAGCTGGCCGAGCTGCGAGGCATCGAGAATGGGGGCTGGGTCACGATGAAGTCGCTGCGGGCCGAGGTGGAGATGCGGGTCCTGGTCACCCGACGCCTCGTGCCGCTGCAGGTGGCGGGCCGCACCGTGCACACCGTCGGCCTCCCCTACCAGTGGGGCCGCACGGGCCAGATCGGCGGCGCCGCGCCCAACGAGCTGCAGAAGATCTCGGGGGAGGCCAACGTGACCATCGAGGAGTGCAAGGCGATCACGATCGACCTGGTGCCCGGACGGGTCGCCCGCAACCTGCGCGCCGGCACCGACGGGCCGCTTCAGCCCGAACCCGACGGCGACGCCCCAGCCCGCGACCTGCCCGGCATTACCCGGCCCGCAGGACGCCACGGCGTCACGATGGCCGCCGACCAGCAGGGCGGCGAACCCGACAGCCAAGCCCCGACGTCCAAGTCCGAGCCCGGAGCGACCTCATGAGCAACCCAACACCCACGTTGCACACCACGACCGCCAACGACCCGGTCACCGGCGTCGCCCGCCAGGTGGGCTTCTTCACCGACACCTCGGTGTGCATCGGCTGCAAGGCGTGCGAGGTGGCGTGCAAGCAGTGGAACCAGCTGCCCGATGATGGGTTCAGCCTGACCGCCAAGAGCTTCGACAACACGATCGACCTCAGCGCCACCACCTGGCGCCACGTGGGGTTCATCGAACGGGACGAGCCGGTGTCGGGCCAGGAAACCAACCTGGGCGACCCGTTCTCGTGGCTGTTCATTGCCGACTCGTGCAAGCACTGCGAGGACGCCGGTTGCCTCGACAACTGCCCCACCGGCGCCCTCGTTCGCACCGAGTACGACACCGTCTACGTGCAGCCCGACATCTGCAACGGCTGCGGCACCTGCGTGGTGTCGTGCCCGTTCGGGGTGATCGACAAGCACCCCACCGACGGCCGGGCCTGGAAGTGCACCATGTGTTACGACCGGCTGAAGGACGACGAGACCCCGGCGTGTGCGCAGGCGTGCCCCACCGAGGCGATCGCGTTCGGGGAGCTCAGCGAGCTGCGCGAACGGGCCGACGTTCGCCTGGCCGAACTGCACGATCGTGGGGTGGCCGAGGCCCGGCTCTACGGCGCCCACGACGACGACCTGCCCGGCACCCGCGGCCTGCACGCGTTCTACCTGCTGTTGGACTCGCCCGACGTGTATTCGCTGCCCACCAACCCGGTGGCACCCCAGAACACCGTCAACGAAAGCTGGCGTTCGATGGCCGGTGCGCTCGGGGCGATGGCGGTCGGTGTCGGCGTGGCCATGCTGTCCGGGAGGCGAGCCCGATGAGCGGCTCGACGGACGGCTTCGGCGCCGCTCGGGATCATCCGACCTCACCGAACCAGGCGCAACCTTCGCAGGGTCGCGGTGCCACGCCGCAGCCGGACATCGTGATGAAACACCCGCCGGGAAGCTGGCAGGCCCTGGCCGCCGGCGAGTTCGCCAGCGACGGCCGCAACGTCGATACCCGGCGAGCCGAACTCTCGGGCGAAGGGGCCGGCCTCGATGCTGGCGATCGAGTGGGCGATCAAGGCCACCTCGGCGACGCATCGCAGACCACAATGGCCGAGGCGATCACCCAGCGAGTGGTGAAGCAGTCGCGCTGGACGTGGGAGGTGCCCACCTACTTCGCCGTTGGGGGCATGGCGGGCGCAGCAGCGACGCTCGCCGCCGGTGCCCAGCTCGCCGGGCTCGGTGGCGACGACCGGCGGCTCGTTCAGTCGGGACGGGTGATCGCCCTTGGCGGCACCGTGGTTGGTTCGGTGTTGTTAGTTGCCGACCTCGGCCGCCCCGAACGGTTCTGGCACATGCTGCGAGTGTTTCGTCCCAGCTCGCCGATGAACGTCGGCTCCTGGGTGCTTGCCGGGTTCGGTACCGCTTCGGCCGTCGCCGCCGTGCTGGGCCGATCCCCCTACCGCCGGCTTCGGTTCGTCGGCGACGTCGCCGGACTCACTGCCGGCGTGCTCGGCCTCCCGATGGCCGGCTACACCGGTGTGCTGCTCGGCGCCACCGCCCAACCGGCGTGGTGGCACGCCCGGCGCTGGTTGCCCAGGCTGTTCGTCGCGTCCGCCGCCTCTGCCGGGGCGGGGGCCCTGGAACTCATCCCCATGTCACCTGACGAGGAACGGGCCGTCCGTATTTTCGCCATCGGCGCCCGTGCCGTGGACCTCGCCGTAGCCAAGGCCATGCTCCATGACCTCGCCGAGGCGCCCGACGTCATCGCCGCCTACGAGGAAGGTCAGGCTGGGCGCCGAATGAAGGCAGCCGAAGCGCTCACCGTCGGTGCCCTCGGTGGATCGTTGCTTTCCACGAAGTTCCGGCGGGCCCGCCCCGTCGCCGGGGTTCTGGCTCTCACCGGCTCGCTCCTCACCCGCTTCGCTGTCATGTCGGCCAACGACTGACATCGGCACTCTCGCTGATCAGTCGGACCTCAGACAACGGGATGCGCGACGGCCGGTCCCATTCTCTGCGCCGACTACCGACAGCGATGTAACGTCGAATCACGCTGAGGCGTCCTGGTGTGACGATGACCAAGGAGATCCCGTGAACAAGCGCTCACTCATCGCCGTCGGCGTGCTCGTCGGCTCGGTAACCGGATGCAGTTTCTCGTTCTCAATCGGCGACGACACCTGTGCTGACTTCGCTGACTATTCCAACGAGGATAAGCAGAAGGCAGTCGACGAAATCTACGAGCGGGACGACCCGTCGGCCGACAATCCAACGGCCGACGACCCCAGCCTGCGGCTCCCGTCGCTCGAGGCGTATTGCGTCAAGAATCCGGACGACAAGCTGTCCAGCCTGACTCCCGACTGAGTGAGTCTGGGGATGCCACCGGCCGGGTACCGTGGAGGTCGATGACCGACGCCTCGACGCCATCCGACAACCGCAGCCAGGTAAAGGTGGTGCTGTGCGATGACCACCCGATCTGGCGGTCGGGAGTGCGCGCAGACCTGGGCGAGAACTTCTGGGTGGTCGGCGAGGCAGGGGATGCCGACGAAGCGATCGCGGTCATTGGTGAGACCAAACCCGACCTTGTGGTCTGCGACCTGCACATGCCCAAGGGCGGTGGCATCAAGGTGGCCAAGGAATGTGGCGAATCCACCCGAGTGGTCATGTTGACGGTCTCCGAGCAAGAGCGCGACCTGCTGGACGCGGTCGCCGCCGGCGCATCCGGCTACCTGGTGAAGTCCACCCCTCCCAACGAGTTGCGCGACGGCCTGTGGCGGGCCGCTCAGGGCGAGCCGGTATTCAGCCCGGCGCTTGCGGCCTTGGTGTTGGGCGAGTTTCGGCGACTCGCCAAGGGCACAGAGAGCCACTCCGCCCTGTCGGACCGCGAACGGGAGGTGCTCACCTACGTCGCCCGAGGCCACACCTACAAAGAGATCGGCGCCGAGCTTTTCATCGCCGACAAGACCGTCGAAAACCACGTGCGCAACATCCTGTCCAAGCTGCACCTGAACCGTCGCCAGGAACTGATCCGATACGCGGTGGAGCACGGGCTGGACTGATTATGGCTCAACCTGAGCCGTAGCGACCAGATTTCGGCAACCAACGCACCGGCCAGGTGCGGAGGCCTGTGCACTTGGCGATGCAAGAGGGCCCAAGCAGTGGGCGATGACACGGTCCTCCTCGTCGGAGGGCATGGCGAGCTGCACGTGATCGCTGGCAACGACGCTGGCCGTGAGATGATGGCGCATGGACTGCAACGCATGAGCAAGCAACAACAACTGGCAGTACGGGTCGGGGCCTACGCCGTGTGCACCAGGGAAGCCGGCGATTCACTGGAGATTCTGTTGGCCCGCTGCGGACCCGACTCGAGATTCGTCGGCGAGTGGGCCCTCCCCGGCGGTGGGATCGAGTGGGGGGAGCATCCTCGCGACACCCTGGTTCGAGAGATGGCCGAGGAGACCTCGCTCATGGGGGCACCCGGACGGTTCCTCGCCGCCTACGCCCAACACGTAGACGCGAAGGGCAAATTCCCCAAGGGCGTGGCGATGGGGCTGCTCTTCGCCACCCGTGCCGCCGATGGTGATCCCAAGCTGGGCGAGGACGAGGGCACCACCGATGAGGTGGCCTGGCATCCGATGAACGACCTCCCGACGTTGGCGTGGAACAGCAAGGTGGCGGTTGAGCTGGTGAACGACGGGGCCCGGTCGCAGGCTCCTACCGAAGACATCCCCGGCCCGGGGCTCGGCATCCCCCACCGTCCCCGCAGCTCTCGCCGCCGCCTCGGCGCCTACGCCATCGCCACCAACCACGACGCCGAGGTTCCCCGAATTCTGCTGACCAGGCTGGCGCCTGACGACCCCGAGGCCGGCTGTTGGAACCTGCCCGGCGGCGGGGTGGAGCCGGGCGAGTCGCCGCTGGAGGCGCTGACCCGGGAGTTTCACGAAGAGACGGGGCTGGCTCCCACCAGCGTCGCCCCGCACGAGGTCGACTCACGCGTCTACGAAGCCTGGGGCTCCAAGCAGATCAAACACAGCGTCGGGGTGATCTACCGGGCCACCGCCCGAGGCAATCCGGAGGTGCTCGAAACCGACGGCAGCACCGAAGAGGCAGCCTGGTTCCCGGTCGATCAGCTGGGTGAGGTGCAACTGTCCCAACTGGCCAGGGCAACGCTGGCACACCACACCTTCTGACCCGGGGGCCAGCCGGCTCAGTGAGTCGGCGGGGCCAGTGCCACCCGCCCGGCCTGACGCAACGATTCCGCACCACGCAGTGAACGAATCAGCTGGGGGTATCCGCCCAGCACCACCCGGCGAACCCGTTGATCGGTCAGCGGCACAGTCATGCCGTAGCGGGGCGCCTCCACCTCGGGCTCATAGGTACCAAACAGCCGATCCCAGATCATCGTGTGACCACCGAAGTTCTTGTCGAGGTACTGCCGGTTGGACGCGTGATGCACGCGGTGGTTGGAAGGCGTGGTGAACCAACGATCCAGCCACCCGAGCCGAGTGATCATTTCGGTGTGTTGCAACTGACCGATCATCAGGCTGAACGCACCCATCACCGGGTACATGATCGGCGGGAAGCCCAGGAGCGGCGCCCAGAGACCGGTGAACGGCTTGTAGAAAACCTCGGTCCAGGGCATGCGCACTGCGGTGACGAAGGTGAGCGATTCGGCCGAGTGGTGCACCTGATGCGACGCCCACAGCACGGCCACGCGGTGCTCGGCCCGGTGGATCCAGTAGTAGGCGAAGTCGCCGATCAGCCAATAGGCCAGCCACGTCAGTGGGCTGCGCCACGACCAATCGAAAATCCCGACGTTGCGGTACAACCAGATATAGGCGGCAACGGCCGCTGATCCGGCAGTAGCCACCTTGAGCGCCAGGTAGCCAAGACCCACGCCGACCGACGTGGTGCTGTCGCGGCGATTCCAACGATCGGCCCTGACGCTGACCACGAGTTCGACGAGCACCAGGCTGAGCACCGAAGCGAACAGCACGACGTTGGCGTTGATGGGCACGAGGCTGCCGGTGGCCGGATCGAGGGCGAACGGTGAGGCCTGCGAAGTGAACATGACCCCATCGTCGGGGCACATGCGACCTCAAACCATCGGGGCCATCCCCTATTCGTCCCTGGGGGCGGTCGCCGGCTCGGAGCGGGTGACGTCGAGGTCGATCGACGGCTCGGGTCGCAGCGTGGGAAACAGCACAACGTCGCGGATCGACGCCGAGTCGGTGAGCAACATGATCAGCCGATCGATGCCGATGCCCAGGCCCACCGTGGGCGGAAGCCCGTATTGAAGCGCCCGCACATAGTCGGAGTCGACCGTCATCGCCTCGGGGTCACCGGCGGCGCGGGCCTCGGCCTGGTCGGTGAAACGGGCAAGCTGCTCGTCCGGGTCGGTCAGCTCGGCGAAGCCGTTGCACAGTTCCCGTCCACCGACGATGCACTCGAAGCGCTCCACGTAGCCGGGCCGATCACGGTGCGCCCGGCTGAGCGGTGACACCTCCACCGGATAGTCGGTGACGAACGTCGGCTGGATCAGCGTGTGCTCAACCAGCTTCTCGTAGAGCTCCAGGAGCAACTTGCCCGGGCCGTCACCGTCAGACCAGCCGACGTCGTGGGTGTCGCACAGCTCCCGCAGTCGCTCGATGGGGGTGTCGACACCGACGGTCTCGCCGACTGCCTCAGAGGTCAGCTCGTCCATCGGCACGCGACGCCAAGGCGGCGCCAGATTCAGCTCGTGCTCGCCGTAGGTGATGGTGGTTGATCCCAACAACTCGTTGGACAGCTTGGCCACCAGAGCCTCGGTCAGGTCCATGTAGGTGACCGAGTCGCCGTAGGCCTCGTAACTCTCCATCATGGTGAACTCGGGATTGTGCCGGGTGGAGATGCCCTCGTTGCGGAACACCCGTCCGATCTCGAAGACCTTCTCCATGCCGCCTACCACCAGGCGCTTCAGATACAGCTCGGGGGCGATCCGCAGGTACAACGGCAGGTCGAGCGCCTCATGGTGGGTCTCGAACGGGGTTGCAAGCGCGCCGCCCGGTTGGCTGTGAAGCATCGGCGTCTCCACCTCCAGGTAGCCGTGGTCCTCGAAGAAACGGCGGATCATCGACACGGCGCGGCTGCGCAACACCAAGGCGTCACGTGCCTCCTCGGTGGTCCACAGGTCGACGTAGCGCTGCCGGTACCGGGTGTCGGTGTCGGTCAGGCCGTGCCACTTGTCGGGAAATGGCCGCTTCGCCTCGGCGAGACGAACCCAGTCGTCCACCTTTACCGACAGCTCGCCACGACGGGTGGTCATCACCTCGCCGGTCACCCCGATCCAGTCGCCCAGGTTGAGCCCGGCGAAGACGTCAAAGTCGGGGGTGGACGCCTTGGGGGCGAACAGCTGGATCCGGCCCGAACCGTCAGCCAACGTGCCGAAGCCCAGCTTGCCCTGGATACGACGCAGCATCAGCCGCCCGGCCACCGTGATGGTCTCGCCGGTCTCGCTGCCGGGCTCCAAGTGACCCCAGCGCTCCCTGACCACGTCGCTGCTGGTCACCCCAGCGAATGCGTAGGGCTGCATCAGCCGGGTGGACGCTGCACCGCTCGGATCCAAGGAATCGGTAGGTGCGAGGTCGGTGGGGTCGGTCACTGATTCTTCTCCCAGATCAGGCGCAGGCCGTGGAGCGTGATCCACGGGTCGAGTTGGTCAACGTTGGCTGCGTGGGGAACGATCACGTCGGCCAGCCCGCCGGTGGCAACGATGGTGGCCGATCCGCCCAGCTCATCGACAATCCTTTTGATCATGCCATCAACCATGGCGGCGGTGCCGTAGAGCACGCCCGACTGGACCGACTCCATCGTGGTACGCCCAACGACCGACCGGGGCGGCACCAACTCCACCCGACGCAGCCCGGCGGCGCGCCCGAACAGCGCATCGAGGCTGACCTCCACCCCGGGGATGATGGCGCCGCCCAGGTAGGCCCCGTCGGCCGAGATCACGTCGAACGTGGTGGCGGTGCCGAAGTCGACCACCACGGTGGGGCCGCCGTATCGGTCGAGCGCGCCGACGGCATTGGCCACCCGGTCGGCACCCACCTCGGCAGGGTTGTCGTAGCGAATCGGAAGGCCGGTCTTCACGCCCGGCCCCACCACCACCGGCTCGATACCGAAGCGGTGCTCGCACATTTGGCGGAGCTCACCGGTCACAAACGGCACGCCGGAACTGATGGCGATGCCATGCAACTCGATCTCGTCGTCGAGGACGTCCTCGGCCGACTCGAGGAGTTGGCGCAGCACCATGGCCAGTTCGTCGGAGGTGCGGTCAACGTCGGTGGAAATGCGCCAGTGATCCACCAGGTCTGAATCGTCAGCCCCACTGCTTGGCGTGCCCGAGACAACGTCGGCGTTGTGCTCCGGGGCGGTCCGATAGAGGCCCACCACGGTTTGGGTGTTGCCCACATCGATGGTCAGCAGCATCGGGCTGCCCTCGTCGCCGCCGCCTGCATCACTTGGACTTCTTTTTCGACTTCTCCAACTCCCTGCGCACGTTGGCCACCATCCTGGCTGCCGACATCGAGAACGAGCCTTCGCGATACGCGGGATAGAAGATGGCGCCCGCCAAAATCACGTTGACCTGCAACTCCACTTCCGTGCCGATCAACCCGTACTGGCTGTCGCCCGAGGCGCCCGGGAGGAGGTCGACCACCCGTTCGGTGCCCGACCACACCGCCCCGATCACCAGTGACGCCACCGCCATGAGTTCCTCGGTGGTCAGGTCGCGAGCCTGATGGAAGCGGGCCAGATCGGTGGCCAACTCGCTGATCCACAACTGCATCTCCCGGCCAAGCGCCATGCGCAACGCGCTCGATCCGCCGTACCGCTCCTTGGCGATGAACCGAAAATGCTTGGGATGCTCGCGGGCATACCCGAGAAAGGCCACCACCGAGTTGTCCACCAGTTCGGCGGTGGACACCGGCTGAGCACGGATTGCCCGCATGACCTGGCGAAGCTCGGTGAAACTCTCATCGACCAAAACCAGCCCCACCTCGCCCATATCGGCGAAGTGCCGGTAAAAGGTGGCCGGCACCACACCCGCATCCCCGGTGATCTCGCGGATTGAAATATCGGTGAACGCCTGATCACCGGCCAATCGAGCAAGGGCTGCGTCCAACAACGAGCGACGTGTGCGTTCCTTCTGTTCGCTGCGAGTACCCGTCGGAGCGCGGTTTGCCTTCGACGTCGGTTTCGATGCTGCGGCCTTGCGCTTCGGCGACGACGCGGAGCCGGGCGCGTTCCCCTTCTTGGCAGCAGCGTCGCTGCCTGCTCTCGCTCCCGGAATCTGCGACGCTGGGTTACGACTCCTCGATGGAGATCGACGGTGACTTCGGACGGCGGCGGCATCGCCCTCAACGGATGCAGGCTCCCTGGAGGGCTCGACCATCTCGTCCTCCGGGGAGTTCACGGTGTTTCCAAGACGACGGTTGAGATCACGCCTCAACGGTAGCCGCCATGCCCAATGCGCCGTTGCCCGGTGTGGACCTGGTCACATTGAGTGAACACTCGTTGACTCAAACCCTGAGGGACGTTACAGTGCACATATGTTCACCCAAACCCGATCCACCCTCCGTCGGGCCGCCAATGCGCTGGCCAGCCCGCTGCCCGTGGACGCGTACCTCTCCATGATCGACCCCCTCTGGTCGTCCAGCTCCTTGAAAGGTCGGGTTGTGTCGGTCGCACCAGAGACCAGTCGGGCCACCACCATCGTCCTCCATCCCGGCCGGGGTTTCGGCCAGTACGAAGCAGGCCAGTGGGTCACCATCGGAGTCGAAATCGCCGGGGTACGGCACCGACGCTGCTACTCCCTCACCTCGGACCCAAAAAACTCGGGCGGGTTGATCTCCTTCACCGTGTCGGCCATTCAGGACGGACTGGTGTCGAACCACCTCGTGTACTCGACCCAGCCGGGCGATCACCTCACGTTGGAGCAGCCGGCCGGCGATTTTCATCTGCCCGCCGACCGCAACACTCCCATGCTGTTCATCACCGGCGGGTCGGGCATCACCCCGGCCATGGGCATGATCCGCACGCTGATCGGTGCGGGCGAGTGCCACGACGTGGTCCTCATGCACCATGCACCCAGCGCCGACGAGACGATCTTCGCCGACGAGCTCGCAGAACTGGCCGCCCGAACCCCCGGGCTGACCGTCAACGTCGCACACACCGGCGCCGGAGCGCCTCCCCCCGAGTTGGCGCTCACCTCTGAGCGTCTCGACCGGGAGTGTCCCGACTGGGGCACCCGCACCACATGGGCATGTGGCCCGGCACCGATGCTGAACGATGCCGAGACCGCGTTCGAATCGGTCGATGCCACCGACCTGCTGAACATCGAACGGTTCGTTCCCAAGGTGCGCACCGACCTCGGCGAAGCCGGTGAGGGTGGCAAGGTGACCTTCACCTCCAGCGGCACCGAGACGGTGCTGAACGGCGCAACCACCCTGTTGGATGGGGCCGAGCAAGCAGGCCTCACCCCTGCATCGGGTTGCCGCATGGGCATTTGCCACACCTGCATCGCGCCCCTCGAGTCTGGTTGCGTCCGAGATGTTCGCACCGGCGAACTCATTTCCGAGCCCGGCACCCAGGTACAGATCTGCGTGTCGGTCGCGGCCGGCGATGTCGACATCGCCCTGTAGCCGCACGGCCCCGTACCCAAAACACCAGTTCAACATCCCTCGCACACCCGCCATCCGCACCACCGGAGACCCCGCATGACCGCAACCCTCACTCCCCGCACGACCACCAGGTTCGACCAGGTCGACCTCGACGAGTCCGGCCCGAACGGCGCCACGGCGCCAGGTCACACCGAAGCGCTCGACCCCAAGCCCACCCCCCGCGCCGGTGGGCTCACCCTGGAGCAGTCCGAGGCCTTCGGCGCCGCCATGGACGAGCTTCGCGAACTGATCCGGGCCGACCTCGGCACTGAGGATGCCAACTACATCCGCCGAGTCATCGCCGCCCAGCGCAAGCTGGAGGTCGGCGGTCGCCTGGCCCTGTTCGGCTGGTTCCTTCCGCCGCTGTGGGTTGCGGGCGCCGTATCGCTGGGTCTGGCCAAGATCATCGACAACATGGAAATCGGCCACAACATCATGCATGGCCAGTACGACTGGATGCGTGACGACGAAATCAACTCCCGAGTTTGGGAGTGGGATCACCCGTCGGTGTCCACCCACTGGAAGCACTCCCACAACGACGAGCACCACACTTGGACCAACATCGTGGGCCGCGACCGCGACGTCGGGTACGGCACGCTGCGCATGTCCGAGGATCACCCGTGGAAGCCGGTGTTTCTCCTCAACCCGGTGTTCGCCACGCTGCTGGCGATCAACTTCGACCACGGCGTCGCACTGCACGAGATCCACATCGAGGAGATCCAGCGCGGCCGCCGCAGCTTCGCCGACGTGAAGCCGCTCCTCAAGGAGATCGGTCAGAAGTCAGGCAAGCAGGCGCTGAAGGACTACGTGCTGTTCCCGGCGCTTACCGGGCCTGGGTTCCTGCCGGTGGCCGGGGCCAACCTCACCGCCAACCTGATGCGCAACCTGTGGACGTTCCTCATCATCTTCTGCGGTCACTTCCCGGACGGGGTGGAGCAGTTTCCAGAGGAGATCATCGAGGGTGAGACCCGGGGCGACTGGTATGCCCGACAGATCCTCGGCTCCGCCAACATCGACGGCGGTCAGCTGTTCCACCTGATGACCGGCAACCTCAGCCACCAGATCGAGCACCACGCCTTCCCCGACATTCCCGCCCGCCGCTACGCCGAGATGGCGCCCCGGGTGCGGGAGCTGTGCGAGGAGTTCGGGCTGGAGTACAACACCGGCGGCCTGGCGAGGCAGTTCGGCACGGTCGTTCGCAAGATCGGCGCCCTGGCACTGCCCGAGAGTTTCGGCCCCAAGGCCTGGTACCGCCGGGTTCGCAAGGGCTGAACCCGCAACCGCTCAGCCAACTGGGCGGCGGCTACCAAACAACGTCGAGCCCGCCCAGCTCCGCGAAGACGCCATCACGGCTCAGCAACGTTGCGTGTTCGAGAAGCGCTTGGGCAGCCAGCATGCGATCAAACGGGTCGCGATGGTCCCACCGGAGTCCGCCCGCTCGGAGCGCATGTTCCGGCCCGACAGGAAGGTGGGTAGCACCGAGAGTCTGGACGACCGAGAGGTACTGGGCCACGATGGGCTCAGCTTCGCGGAACTTTCTCAATCGGGTCTTCGTTGCCAGCTCCCAGGCCGACGCCGCCGAAACCAGGACCTCGGTGAACGGACTCTCGATCAGGGTGCGCGCCGTGTCGCCCAGCCGTTCCGGTGCGCTCAGCGCCCAAACCAACGCATGGGTGTCCAGCAAAACCGTGCTCACTCCCATTCCGCCAACTCGTCGTCGGACAACGGATCGAACATCTCGTCCGGTACATCGAGGTGCATGAACCCAAGCGTCCGCGGCGCGGGTTCCTCGATCGGGATCAGACGCGCCACCCGGCGACCAGAGCGGGCAATGACCACCTCGTTCCCGTCAGCCGCTGCATCGAGCAGTTCGGACAGCTTGGCCTTCGCTTCGGCGACATTCATCTGGATGACCATAGTGACCAAGTGTACCTGACCAACTTGAACGAGCGGCGAGCCGCGGCGATCAGGCGAAGCAGGCCCCAGGCCCAAAAGCACTATGTGCGTCGTAGGCTGACCCGATGGCACACCTGCTGACCGGCCGACCGATTCCCCGCTCCCCCGAGGCGATCCGATGATCCGTGATCTCCCGGTCGTGATCGGCTGCCCAGCGCACGGACCACCCGATGGCTTGTCAGCCGATCACCCGCTGCGCACGATCGCCCGTGACGCGGCCTTTGACCCCGACGCCTGGACCGATGAACGCCGACGGCGGCTCATCGCACTGTTCGACACCCTGGCCGAGGACTGGTCGAGCCGGGATGTACCCGGCCGCGAGGCACCCATCCTCGATGCGCTCGACCGGGGACTGGCAGCAGCGCCTTCGACCGAGCGTCGGGTGGCCATCGATGTGGGTGCCGCCGACGGCATCAACGACCGGCACCTGACGCCGACGTTTCCCGACCTGATCACGCTGGACCTGTCGCTGGAGATGCTGCGGAGCGCGACCGACCACGTCACCAACCGCGTCCAGGCCGACGGCTCAGGCCTGCCCGTCGCCGACCGTTCGGTCGACGTGATCCTCCTGATCAACGCGTTTCTCTTCCCCATTGAGATCGAACGAGTGCTGGCGCCGAACGGGGTGCTGATCTGGGTGAACTCCCGCGGCGCCGCGACGCCCATCGGTCTGCCGTCGAACGATGTGGACCAGGCGCTGCCCGGGGAGTGGGCCGGTGTCGCGTCGTCGGCCGGTTGGGGCACCTGGTCGGTGCACTGGCGGTCCTAAGGCTCAGCGCAGCGTGGCTGCTTTCGTTGCCTGCCACTCGTTGAATACTCCGGCGGCCCAGTCCGTCGCTTCCTCTGGCATGGGACCGTGCTCATCGACGAGTTCTTGGAGCCATTGGTCCGTCGAGCGAGCATGACGCACCTCAGTGAGATGGGCCGAAATGGCCTCGTCCACCGAGGCAGACAGGCTCCCTGGATCGATCAACGCGCGCAGCTCGGCGAGCTGGTCGGCATCGAGCCTCAGCGTGACCTTTTGCTTCGCCATCTCCGCAACGTAGTAACTACGGGTGCGGCGACGGCACTCCGGCTACTTCTCGCCGGTCACCGGCCCCGGACCATCCGGGCACTCGCGCTTCTCGACGTCCGCGCTGCCGGCGTCTCCATAGGCCACGTGGAAACACCAGCCCGGCGCCCGGCCACGGCCGACGTAGACCACCGCCACCCGAGCTTTCCGAGTCGCTGCCGCATCGCCGAGCCCATCCTGAGCCGTGTACGTGTACTGCTGAACGCCCGGGACGTCCGGCCAGGTGACGGTGACCCGCTCGGGGTCAAACAGTTCGGCTGCCACCGCGCCGGGCGTGGGGCGCGCCGACCCGGCGTCGAACTTGGTCGAGAGCTCGGCGGCCACCGCCTTGGCTTCGACCGCAGCCTGGTCGGTGGCGACACCTTGCTGATGTCGGAACCAGAGGAAACCGCCGAACGCGACGACCGCCACAGCGACCAAGATCCATCCCCTCGATCGTCGGCTCACGACATGACCATCCGATCAGGCGTCGTCGGCGGCGACCCAGGTGGCGTGGAACCCGTGGGGCACCCGCTGGGGCAGCTCGATCGTGGCCACCGGCTCGGCGGCAAAGTCCTGGGCGGCGAGGATCAACAGGTCGCTGCCGTCACGCTCGGCGTTGTAGCTGTAGGTGAACACGTAGCCGTCGTCCTCGGCGTCGCCGGTGGGGACGAACAGCCCTTCGTCGCACACCCGGTCGGCGCCCGGGTCGAAGTACTCCTGGGTGTTGGTCTCGAAGTCCTGCTTGTACAACCCACCCAGCTGCACGGTGTCGGGGTTGTTCACCGCCTCGATCAGGTAGCCGTAGCGGTAGGGCCGTCCCACCCGGCGGGGGTCCCTGCTGGGCAGGTCCATGTGCAGGTCGGCCTCGAGGGTGTCGTCGGAGAACGTCAACTGCTTGCCGGCGGTGTTGATGCGCCAGCGGTGCAGTTCGGGTGCCTGGCCCAGCGGCCCGTTCTCGAACATCGTTTCGAACTGGCTGACGTCGACCACCACATCGTCGCCGTCCCGGAACGCGTTGATGCCGTGGAAGACGTAAGCGGGCGGCACCTCCACCCAGCGAATGTCGGCATTGGTGCCGCCGAGGGGCAGCACGCCGATGCGGGCGCCGTATTCCGGCTCCCAGCGGAACGGCAGGTCGGCACCCTTGGCCGCCATCGACAGGTCGAGCACCACCGGGAACTCCCAGAACACCACGTCGCGGTCGGTGATGGCGAAGTCGTGCATCATCGTCGACTTGCCCACCTCGATCGGCGCCGAGTGAATCAACCGGCCCTGGGCGTCGGCCACGTGGTAGGTGAGGAACGGCTCGAAGAACCCGTAGCCGAAGAAGTGCAGCTCGCCGGTCTCGGGATCCACCTTGGGGTGCGCGGTCATGTTGGTGTCCAGCTTGCCGTCGAAGTCGTAGACGCCGACCGTGGACAGGTCCTTCGGCGACAGCTCGTAGGGAAAGCCGATCTCGCCCGACGTGAACAGCTTGTTGTTGTGGGTGAACGCCGAGACGTTGCTGTAGCCGATGTCCCCACCGGGTATCCCGGCGTCAGCGAACCCGTCACCGCTTTCGTACAGGGTGGTCCTCACCCAACGGTTGGCGTACGACTTGGCCTCGCCGCCCTCAAGGCGAACCCCGTGCAACATGCCGTCGCCAATGAACCAGTGGCCGGTGTCGGCGTTGACCGAGTTGGATCCGTTGCGGACGTACAGCCCGGCCAGCTCGTCGGGGATCGAGCCGGTGACCTTGAGCGAGGTCGACCGAACCTCCTTGGAGACCGGCGCAAAGTTGCCCTGCAGCCACCAGGGCTTGTCGCCCTTCACCTGGGTGAGCGCACGCGTGGTGCTCGGTCCGGCCGACGTCGAGGACGACAACCCCGACGTTGTCTCCACGTCACCGCCGCAGGCGGCCAACATGCCGGGAAGGGCAGCAACGCCCAGCGCGCCGCCCCCCGCTCGAGTGAGAAACTGCCTTCGATTCATGGGTCGCTGCTGCACGGCGAGACGATAGTGGGAGGTTCTGCCGATCGCGTCGAACGCTACTCAATGCTGTGAACCGTCGGAGTCCCACTCGGGTCTCGGGGCGCCGGTATCGTTCGGTCATGGCCGAGTTTCCACCCAACATTGGCGCACCCGCTACCCGGGCGATCACCCGGGCGGGCATCGTGTCGCTCACCGACCTCGCCGGCTGGAGCGAGGCAGCGCTTGGCGAGTTGCACGGGGTTGGCCCCAAGGCGATCACGATCCTGCGCGACGCGCTGAACGATGCCAACAAGACGTTCACCGTCGACACCCGTACCGCCGACATTACCGAAGTGGACGCATACCTCGACGCAGCGCCGTCGCCGCAACGGGAGACCCTGCGCACGGTCAGAGCCACGTTGCTGGAGCTGCTCCCCCACGGGCGCGATGCGATGAGCTACTCGATGCCGGCGGTGAAGCTCGACGGTATCTCCGTTGCGGGCTACTCGGCCAACAAGAACCACTGCGGCTACTACGCCCACAGCGGTTCCACGACCGAGGCGGCCGGCGAGCGGCTCGACGGCTACGTCACGACCCGCTCCGGCATCCACTTCGATGTCGACACCCCGCTGCCGAAGTCGATCCTTGCGTTGATGGTCTCGTTGAAGCTGGACGAGCTGGGCCACACCGACCGGGGCATCCGCTCGGAGTACTACCCCGATGGCCAACTGAAGGCCCAGGGCAAGTTGAAGGACGCCAAGCCGAGCGGGCGATGGAAGTGGTTCCGCGCCGACGGCAGCCTCGAGCGGGTCGGCACCTTCCGGGTCGGCGAGCGGGCCGGCATGTGGCGCAGCTACGACGGCGACGGCAACCCCACCGACACGACGACCTACTGACCGTCGCCCCGCCCAACGGGCGAGAGCGAACTAACGCCGGGCGAGGCGCCTGAAGCGGGTGCCCGTCGGCGAATAACGCACGATGCACTGCAGGGCCTGCACACCGTCACGCCAGCCGATCTTCTTGCCCTCGTCGTAGGTGCGCCCCGAGTAGCTGATGCCCGTCTCATAGATGCGCAGGTTGCGGGCTGACACCTTGGCGGTGATCTCAGGCTCGAAACCGAAGCGGTCCTCCTCGATCTCGATGCTCTGGATCACCTCACGGCGGAACATCTTGTAGCAGGTCTCCATGTCGGTCAGGTTCAGGTTGGTGAACATGTTCGACAGGGTGGTGAGGAACCGGTTGCCCACCGAATGCCAGTAGTAGAGCACCCTGTGGGGCCCACCGGCGAGGAAGCGCGACCCGTAGACCACGTCGGCCCGGCCATCGAGCAGCGGCTCCAGCAACACCCCGAACTCGGCGGGGTCGTACTCCAGATCGGCGTCCTGCACCACGACGTAGTCGGCGGTCGCCTCGGCGAAACCTCGTCGCAGCGCGGCGCCTTTGCCCTGGTTGTAGCCCTGGTCGTACACCTCCACGCGAGGGTCGTCCATCGAACGGGCCAGCTCGAGGGTGTTGTCGGTGGAGCCGTCATTGACGATCACCAGCTCGGCGCACCAGGGCGACGCGAGCACACGTGTGGCCGAGGCCAGCAACGTCTCCTCTTCGTTGTAGGCGGGCATCACAACCGAGAGCACCGGTCGAACTTCGGAGGTCACGACTTCTCCTTGGGGCAGGGGACCCGACATTCTCCCACGGGGAGCCGATCGCAGTGAAGCCGGCCTCGGGCACCGGCACGACGCACAGCGATCGCACCCAAGGTCGAACTGGGTGTCTTTGTTGTGGGGCGTCCCGCAGTAATGACACCCAGTTGCTGCATGGGTGTCATTACTGCGGGACGCTCAGGTGGCGATATCGAGGCCGATATCGAGCACCGGGGCCGAGTTGGTGATCGCCCCGGAGGACACCAGGTCGACACCGGTGGCGGCGTACGCGGCCACCGTTTCCAGGGTGATGGCACCGGACGCCTCCAGCAGGCAGCGGCGGGGCGAGGAGCCCTGTAACTCGGCCGCCAGCGCCACGCACTCGGAGACCTGCTCCGGCGTCATGTTGTCGAGCAGCACCGAATCGGCACCGGCCTCGATGGCGACCACCATCTGGTCGGAACGCTCGCACTCCACCACGACGGTGCGGTTGGGCCAACGGTCCTTGGCCAGGCCAACCGCCTCGGCCACGCCCAGCCCGGTGAGATGGTTGTCCTTCACCATGATCGCGTCGGACAGGTTGGCCCGATGATTGCGCCCGCCGCCCGCCCGCACCGCGGCCTTCTGCAACGACCGCAGACCGGGCGTGGTCTTTCGGGTATCCCACACCCGAGTGCTCGACCCGGTGGCGGCCGCCCGGTCGACGAATGCGGCCGTGTTCGTGGCCACGCCGGACAGGTGCGACAGGAAGTTCAACGCCGTGCGCTCGGCGGTCAGCACCGTGCGCAGGTGACCTTCCACGGTGCCGATCACCGAGCCTGCCTCCAGACGATCGCCATCGCTCAGCCGCCAGGTGAGCGTGAGGGAGGGATCGACCTGCGCGAAGGTCTCGATCACGCAGTCGACGCCGGCGAGCACGCCTGCCTGCCGGGCGCGCAGCTCGGCGGTGGTGACCGCGTCAGCGGGCACCAGCACGCTGGTGAGATCGCCGAGCGGGGTCAGATCCTCAGCCAACGCACGTTCGACGGCGGAACGAACCGCCAATGCTGGAGGGGACAGGTAGTCATCGACTGGTCCGGGCATGGTGCCATTCTTGCCCGTGTCGCGGAAGGCCACAGGCTCGCCTGGAACTTGACGTCACCACCTGATGGTCAGGGACGCCCGGTCGCCGGGCGATCAGCCGCCGATGAGCAGTCGCACTCGGAAGTCGTCGAGTCGGTCGGGGAAGTCCTCGCGGGTGTGACACCCCCGACTTTCCCGGCGGGCGAGCGCCACGTCGATCATGGCCACGCCCAGGTCGGCCAGGTTGCGGACCTCCTCGGCGGCCTGGGTGCGAGCCCTGCCCGCCAGTTCGGCACCGACCGCCTCCAATTCGGATCGGGCATTGGCAAGGCTCTCTCCCGAGCGCAACACTCCGGCGCCCACCGTCATCGCCCGTTGGATGCGGCCGCGCAGATCGGCGACCACCTGCCCTGCGTCGGCTGCGGGTTGAGCGGCTGAACCGTCGGCGGCATCGGGCGGAGGCCAGTTGGGAACCGGACTGGTGGGAATCGGGACGGCCCGTCCCCCGATGTCCGCACCAGCTTCGGCGGTTTCGGTACCTCCGGCCGGCTCACTCGCACCACCGGCCTTGTTGCCGAGCAGCGTGCGCATGGCGCCGGTGGAACGAGCCCCCCGGCGGCCCGCTGCCACCGCCTCCACCACCCGAGGACCAAACACCATGCCCTCCAGCAACGAGTTGGACGCCAGGCGGTTGGCACCGTGCACGCCGCTGCAGGTGGTTTCACCTGCTGCCCACAGACCGGGCAGCGACGTGGCTCCATCGAGATCGGTGAGGATGCCGCCACATTGGTGGTGCGCCGCAGGCGCAACCGGCAGCCAGTCCTTGGCCGGGTCGAGCCCCTCCTGAGTGAGATCGTCGGCGATGGTGGGGAACCGAAGGGCGAAGTCCTCCAGCACGGTGGCGTCCAGCCACAGGTGATCCATGTTCTGGTCGAGCATGGTGCGGGTCATCGCCCGGCTGACCACGTCGCGCGGCTTCAGTTCGTCGACGAAGCGCTCGCCGTCCCGGTCACGAAGGAGCGCCCCATGGCCGCGTAGCGCCTCGGACAGCAACGGCCGCGGCATGGACGGCAACGCCAGCGCCGTTGGATGAAACTGGAAGAACTCGAAGTCGGCCACCACCGCACCCGCCCGCATGGCCATGGCCACGCCATCACCGGTAGCCACGCTTGGATTGGTGGTGATCCAGAACAGCTGCCCGGCACCACCTGTGGCCAGGAGGACGTTACGTGCCGCCACCGAGAACGGCCGCCCATCCGCGTCCAGGGCCGACACGCCGGTCACTTCCGAGCGGTCGGCCGACAACACCAGGTCGGTGGCGAAGGACTGCTCGTGGATCGCCACCGCGGTGGCCTGCACCGCGTGCACGAGGGCACGCTCGATCTCCATGCCGGTGGCAGCGCCACCCGCATGGAGGATGCGGGGCACGCTGTGACCGCCCTCCCGGGCCAGCAGGTACTCACCCTGCTCGTCCACATCGAACACGGCGCCAAGCGCAATCAGTTCCTGCACCCGCCGGGGTCCCTCGTCAACCAGCACCCGCACGGCCGAGGGGTCGCACAACCCGCCACCGGCCGCCAAGGTGTCGGCCAGGTGCAGGTCGAGTTCTTCGGGATCCCTCGACAGCGCCGCCGCCACACCGCCCTGGGCCCAGCGGGTGGTGGCCTGTTCCAACTCGCCTTTGGTGAGCACGCCCACCGACAGCCCCGCCTCGGCGCCTCGTACCGCAGCCGACAGGCCGGCCACGCCGGAGCCCAGCACCAGAAGATCGAGTTCGTTCATGTGTGGTCTCCAAGATCATGGGGAGGCAGAGCCGCCACATTGTCGAGCAATCGGGGGATGCCGAACTGTGCGGCGGCCAGGAGGCGCACGGGTACTGCAATCGTCTCAATCGGTCGCATCGTCGCCGGGTCGACCACGTCGGCGTAGTCGAACGCCGCCAGTGGCTCGGATCGGATTCGGTTCTCGATCAAAGCACGAACCACGTCCGCCCGGCGCTCCCCGGCGTGCACGACGTCGGCGGCCTCGAGTAGCGCCCGGTGCAGCACCGGCGCCGCAGCCCGTTGTTCGGAGGTGAGATAGACGTTGCGGCTGGAGCGGGCCAGGCCGTCGGGTTCCCGAACGATCGGGCACCCCAGCACTTCAACGGGGAGGGACAGGTCGGCCACCAGGCGGGTGACAACGGCCAACTGCTGAAAGTCCTTCTCGCCGAAGTACGCACGGCACCGCCCGGCAATTGCAAACAGCTTGGTCACCACGGTGGCCACCCCGGAGAAGTGAGTCGGGCGCGATGCCCCCTCCAAGCGGTCTCCCAGGGCTGCCACGCTCACGGTGGTCAACGGCGAATCCGGGTACATCTCACCGTCGCCCGGCACGAACACCCACGCGGCCCCGGCGGCCCCGGCTGCGGCCAGGTCGGCCTCGATGGGACGAGGATAGGCATCGAGGTCTTCACCCTCGGCGAACTGCAACGGATTGACGAAGACAGTGACCAACGTGTCGCATCCGTCGGCGATGGCGGCTTCGATCAGGCTGACGTGCCCTTCGTGCAGCGCGCCCATGGTGGGTACCAGCCCCACGACGTGACCCGACGCCCGTGCCTCACCGGTGCGAGCCCGCACCTGGTCGATCGTGGTCAGGACCTCCACGGTGGAGCACTCCCCTGGTTGGTTGCGGCATGAAGCGTAGGCCACGCCAGGCGCAGCGCCTGGAGCGCAAGCGCCTCATAGGCAGCACGCTCGTCGGACGGCAGCACCTCGAGGTGGGCCGCAACCGTGGCCCAGTCGCCACGAGCCACCGGGCCGGTCAAGGCCGTGGCGGCGCCGCGGCGCCGCACCTGATCGAGGGCCCCGGCCGCCAGCTCGAACATCGCCTCAGCCGGTACTCCGACAGAGGCCGCCAGCCGTTCGACCTGGCCCATGAGCGCCACCAGGTTGTTGGCGGCGACGGCTGCCGCCGCGTGATAAGTCACCCGGTCGCTGTCGGCCACCCGAAATGCTTGCCCATCAAGCGCCGCTGCAACCGAGCCGATCAACGCATCGCCGGCCAGCGCCATCCAGGCACCTCGCAACGCTGCGCCACCGTCGGGACCGGCGGGTACCGACACCAACGGGTGCAGGCTTGCCCGACGCTCGTGGGGCGCCAACGCCTCAAGAGTGAGTGCTCCGGCCGTGTGGGCCACCACCGAAGCGCCGGTACCGCCACCCGTCTCTGTTCTCAACGCGGCTCCGCTCGCCGGTCGCACGGCTGCCGCCACCTCAGCGACAGCGCTGTCCGGCACGCACAGCACCAGCAGCGACACACCCTGCGCTGCGCCGGGCACATGGGGGCCACGTCCCGGTAGTGCCTCCACCGACCAGCCCGCCGCCGACAGCGCGCCGGTCAAGGCCGTGCCCATGCGACCGCGGCCCAACACCCTCACGGTTGGAGCCGGCGTCTTCATCATCAGGCCGGCGAGATCATGACGAAACCGGCCGATTACAGCGGGTCGGCCAGGGCCACCCGGCCCTCGGCCAGCTGAACATCGGACTCCGACACCAGGTCCGGCGCCAGGTCACGCATCGGCGCCAAGACAAAGCGACGGTTCTTCCAGCTGGCATGCGGGATGGTGAGGTCCGGGTCATCCAGCTCGACGCCGTCCATCCAGATGATGTCGATGTCGAGGGTGCGGGGCCCCCAGCGTTCGCCGCGGACCCGGTCGGCTGCCCCCTCCAACCGGTGGCACATGCCCAACAACTCGATGGGACGCAGCTCGGTGTCCATCTCGACCACCAGGTTGAGAAAGGTGCCCTGTTCCGGACCCCCCACCGGTGAGGTCTCGTAGACCGGCGAGACCGCAACCAGGTCGGGTAACGACTCAACCGCCCAACGCAGCGTCGCACGACTGTCGCCCAGGTTGGAGCCCAGGCCAAGGAACGTTCTCATCGAACCGAGCCATCGCGCCGGCGGGTGATACGGACCCCGGCGGAAGCCAGGTCGTGGGGCACCGGCGGCCGCAGCTTGGCCACCGACACCGTCACTTCGCTCACCCGGTCAGCCGTGAGCACGGTGTTGGCAACCCGCGCCGCCAACGCCTCCAACAGGTCGTGATGGCCGGACGAGCATGCCGTGACAACCGCATCGGTGATGGCGCCGTAGTCGACCGTGTCGTCCAGCGCGTCGCTGTACCCAGCTGCCGCCAAATCGCAGCTCAGGGTCAGGTCGAGCTCTAGCGGTTGTGCCCGCTCGCGCTCCTCGGGCAGCACGCCCACTGAAGCCATGACGCGCAGGCCCCGCAGCTCGATTCGATCGTTCTCCGCCATGGTGATCTCAGCCTTCGTCTTGCCCGGCTGCGCCCTCGGCCGAGGTCTCGGTTGCCTCCTCGGCCGTTCCTTGGTCATCGCCGGTGGGCTCAGTTGTGGGCTCGGCCTTCGGCCGTGGCGGCAGCGGCTGATCCCGAATCTCCACCGCGATGGTCACCAGATCGCGGCCGCGGGGGCCCAGTCGTCGGCCCACGATCTGTTCGGTCACCGCCGTGGCCTTGTGGGTCTCGGGCACCAGGTTTGACCACACGACATACCCGGCCATCAAGCCGACGAGTGAGTCACTCACCTCCTCCTGGTGAAAAAGGACGGCGTTGCCCGCATCGACGTGGGCCTGCAGGTCCTCGTAGATCGTCTGGAGGTAACGGGGCGCATCGTCAGCGCGGGGGAAGGGCCGGTGCAGCCACTTCACCCCCAACTCGTCATAGTTGTGCAGGTTGTGGGGACTGGCCGACAGGCTGACCACGTGGTGGAAACCCTGCTCCCGGATCCAGATGATCTCCTCCTGGCGGCGCACCTTGCGGTGGCTGTCGCCATACCCGCCCGGACGCTCACAGACCGCCAAGCGATCGGTGATGACCCAATGAAAATTGCGGGGCGTGATGCCCTGTGCCCATTTGCCCTTCGGCATCAGCACTCCTTAACGGTGTAGTGCGAGGCAAGTGCCCCGTCGTGAATGAAGTTTGTGCCGCGAGCTGCGGCGATGGCCTCGACCGTCAGGGCCACGTCGTGGACCCTCAGCATCTCGACGCCGGCGGTGGCGGCCCACACAGCAGTGGCCAGGGATGCCTCCAGGCGATCCTCGGTCGGAGGGTCGAAGGCCGCCGGATCGATGAGACGATCGGCCTGGCCACTGAGGATGCCCAGACTGGACTTACGGCTGGTGCCCAGCGCCACAGGCCAACCGGTCGTCACCAGCTGGTCGAGGTGCGCCAGCAGGTCGAGGTTGCCGTCGAGATCCTTGCCAAACCCGATGCCGGGGTCGATCCACACCCGTGGTGCCCCGGCGCTCAGGGCGTCCTCAGCTGCGTCGACCAGCGAGGAGGTCACCTCGTCGACAACATCGACGTAATGGACGTGGCGGGCCATCACCGACGGATCGGCCGGGCTGTGCATCGCCACCCAACCCACACCCAGGTCTGCGGCCACCCGCCCCAGGGAGGCGCCAACATCGTTCAGTATCGTCGCCCCGGCGGCAACGGCGGCGCGTGCCACCGCCTCGTGTCGGGTGTCGATGGACACCGTGACCTTCTCGCTGAGTTGTTCCACCACGCCGAGCACCCGGGCGAGCTCGGCATCGACCGAAACCGGCTCTGCCCCAGGTCGGGTGGATTCCCCGCCCACGTCGATCACGTCGGCGCCTTCAGCAACCAGGCGAAGCCCGTGGGCCACCGCATCGTCTGCGTCGAGATACGAGCCGCCATCGGAGAAGGAATCGGGGGTGACGTTGACAATTCCCATCACCGTCAGGGTCGCCATGGGTTCTACACGCCGGCCGACCAGGGTCTCCCCGAGGGCGCGCTGAGATGGGGATCCCTGGGATGTCACCGGGACAGACTACGACGCTTTGGTGAGCCCGCGAAACGGCGTGCCGCCCGTCATGGTTGCGCCGATGCTCAGCCGATCAGGCCCATTGCCTCGGCCCGAGCCGCGACGTCGGTTCGGAACAGGCCCCGGACCGCCGACGTCACGGTGGTGGCACCCGGCGACCGCACGCCCCGCATCGCCATGCACAGGTGTTCGGCCTCGACCACCACCAGCACCCCTCGGGGGGCCAGCACCTCCTCGATGCCCTCGGCGATCTGCGTGGTCAGGCGCTCTTGCACCTGGGGCCGTCGGGCATAGCCCAGCGTCAAACGAGCAAGCTTGGACAGCCCCGTGATGCGGCCCTCCTCGTTGGGAATGTAGGCCACGTGTGCCCGACCAAAGAAGGGCACCAGGTGGTGCTCGCACAGCGAGTGGAATGCGATATCGCGCACCATGATCATCTCGTCGTGATCGGCATCGAAGGTGGTACGCAGGTGACGCCGTGGGTCTTCGTGAAGTCCGCCGCACACCTCGGCGTACATGCGGGCCACCCGTGCGGGCGTATCCAGGAGGCCGTTGCGCTCGGCGTCTTCGCCGATCGCATCGAGCAGCTCTCGCACCGCTGCCTCGACGCGGGGAAGATCCACCGATGTGGGTCCCGGGGCGGTCTCTGGGTCGGGCACTTCCAAGGGGCCCGGGCTGGTCGTGTGGTCGTCGATCATGGAGTTCCTCCCGGTTGGTCGGTGACAGATTCGTTGTTCAACGGGTCTTTCAGCAGCCCGTCCAGCTCTTCGCCGGTCACGGTCTCCTGCTCCACCAGGCGTTTCGCCAGCCGATCGAGCATGCCCCGGTGCACACCAAGCAACTCGGTGGCCCGATGCGACGCCTCGGTGACCATCCTGCTGATCTCTGCGTCCACTTGGGCGGCAACCTCGTCGGACAGCTTCACTCCGTGCGGATCGCGTCCGGCCACCTGCGGTTCATCACTACCAAAGTGCAATGGCCCCAGCCGCTCGCTCATGCCGAATTCGGTCACCATGCGCCGAGCCAGGTCGGTGACCTGCTCGATGTCGTCTGCGGCGCCGGTGGTGATCTCTCCGAACACCAACTCCTCGGCCACCCGCCCACCCAGCGTCATCACCATACGGTCGTTGAGCTGAGCTCGCGAGGTGAGGTAGCGATCCTCCTCCGGCAGGGACAGCGTCCAGCCCAGCGCCTGCCCCCTGGCCACGATCGACACTCGATGCACCGGGTCGGTGTGGTCGAGCACCCGACCCAGCACCGCGTGCCCGGCCTCGTGATAGGCGATGGTGAGCTTGTCGGCCTCCGACATCACCCGGCTGTGACGCGCGGGGCCCGCCATCACCCGGTCGATCGCCTCGGTCAGGTCGGCTTCGGAAACCTCGTTGCGCCCCTCCCGGGTGGTCAGGATGGCAGCCTCGTTGACCACGTTGGCCAGGTCGGCGCCGGTGAAACCGGGGGTACGTCGGGCGAGTACCTCCAGGTTGACCCCGTCGGCGAACGGCTTGCCCTTCGTGTGCACCTTGAGGATGGCAAGGCGACCGGCCAGGTCGGGAAGGTCCACCACCACCTGACGATCGAAGCGCCCGGGACGAAGCAGCGCAGGGTCGAGGATGTCGGGCCGGTTGGTCGCCGCCATCAGGATCACACCGGTGGTCGGATCGAACCCGTCCATCTCCACCAGCAGCTGGTTGAGGGTCTGCTCGCGTTCGTCGTGGCCGCCACCCACGCCGGCACCCCGGTGCCGGCCGACCGCATCGATCTCGTCCACGAAGATGATCGCCGGTGCGTCCGCCTTGGCCTGCTTGAACAGGTCCCGCACACGACTGGCACCAACTCCGACAAACATCTCGACGAAGTCCGACCCGGACAGCGACATGAACGGAACCCCGGCCTCCCCCGCCACCGCGCGAGCCAGCAGCGTCTTGCCGGTGCCAGGCGGGCCGAACAGCAGCACACCCTTGGGAATGCGGGCGCCCATCGCAGCGAAGCGATCCGGGTCGGACAGAAAGTCTCGGATCTCCGACAGTTCGGCCACGGCCTCGTCGGCCCCGGCCACGTCGGCGAAGGTCACCTGGGAGTCCACGGTTCGGGTCTTGGAACCCGAGCGCCCGATGCGGAGCCCACCGATGCCCCCACCCTGCATGTTCATCATGAAGTAGAGAAACGCTCCGAGCACCAGCACGGTGGGCCCCACGTTCAACAGCAGGTCCTCCCACCATGACGACTTGGCCGTGTCCACCTTCAGTTCAGCGCCGCTGCGACTGATCAGCCGTGCCAGATCGTCGGACCCTTCGGTGGTCACTGAAGCGGTGAACTCCGTGCCGTCCTCCAGCTTTCCGGTGACCTGTCCCTGAGCCGAGTGCAGCGTGGCCTCTTCGACGTCACCGGAGTCGACCCGGTCGATCAACTGGTCGTAGCGCAGTTCCTTGGGATCGCTGCCCAACAGTCGGATCAGCACCAGGGTCACCACCAGGGCGACCACGACGACACCCGCTGCAACGATCAGTTGTTGGCGACGCTTCTTCGCTGGCATGTGGTTGCGCTACTGACCCGGGCCGACATAGGCGGCGATGTGACCAAGGTTGCGATACCGCTGGTTGGCGTCCAGCCCATATCCGACGACGAAGGCGTCGTCGTCGATTTCGAAGCCGACGAACGTGACGTCCTGGGCGGCGACGTCGACGGATCGACGGGCCAGCAGCGTGCAGACCTCAAGGCTGGCCGGGCCCCGCGCCGCCAGATTTTTCCGCAGGTAGCGAAGGGTGAGGCCGGTATCGACGATGTCCTCCACCAGGATGACGTCGCGGCCGCCCAGGTCTTGCTCAAGATCCTTGACCAACCGAACCACCCCGGAGGTGCGCGTGGCCGACCCGTAGCTGGACACGGCGATGAAGTCGATGGTCAGCGGCAGGTCGATCGCCCGCATCAGGTCGGTGAGAAACACCAGCGATCCGCGGAGCACGCCCACCAACAGCGGCGGGCGATCGGCGTAGCGGCGGGTGATCTCCGCACCCAATTGCGAGACGCGCTCAGCGATCTGCTCGGCGCTGATCAGGGTGGGGCCGATGTTGGGATCCGCGCTCGGTGGCGGCAGTGCCGCGGCGCTGCTGCTGGTCGCTGGACGGTTGCCCTCGGGGGTGCCGGTCACGCGGGGCAACCTAACGCCACTCGGCGAGGGGGACCTACTGCAACCTTCACGGCAACCGTCCAGGGTCGCGCTCAAGGCGCAACCGACCTGCGGTGCGGGCCACCCTCCACCCGTTTGCCACGTCGGCTCGGGCCGGCCCTCGGGGATCGGCCACCTCCAAAATCCGCGCCAAAGCCCGATGGTCGGGCGGGTGGATCTCCCCGGTTTCGATGCGCCACCAGCGCCGAATCGCTGCCACGGCGACTGGACGCTCCACCGCAATGAGCCCACCGCCGTCGGTTGGATCCACCCCGGCCGACTGCTCATCCAGCAGGTTCGCCAGCTCACGCTGGTGATCGGCCAGCCGCACCAACTGTGGCACCGGGTCACGCTCGTTCAACTCCCCCAACAACGGCAGCACCTCGCGACGCACACGGTTGCGCAGGTGCTTCGGCGCAGCGTTGGTGGGGTCGTCCACGGTGCGGAGCCCCAACGCTGCGCACAACTCGACGGTCTCGGCGCGCCGCAGATCCAAGAGCGGCTTGCCAACTCCCCGGATCATGCCCGCCAGCCCCCACGGACCGGCCCCTCGCAGCATGGCCAGCACAACCCCCTCGGCCCGATCGTCGGCCGTGTGCCCGGTGGCGGCGTTGGGGCCGAGCACACCCAACCGCGCATTGCGCGCCCGCGCTTCCAGGTTGGAGCCCACGCCAACCTGAACGATGACGGTGTGGACCTGGCATCCAAGCCTGTCTGACATCTCGTCCAGGCGCGCACGATCGTCATTGCCGGGACGCAGTCCGTGCTCGACATGAACGGCATCCACCTCCAGCCCGGCCGCCAGGGCCATCACCACCAATGCCGTCGAGTCGGGACCTCCCGACCAGCCGCACCGCAACGCGTTTCCCGGCGCAGGAAACGTGCACCGGGGCAGCAACGCCTGCACCAGGTCGTGGTCCAGCAGTTCGCCACCATCGACGGACGCTAAGCCGGCGATGTGCTCCGCGCTCACCTTCGGGCTGAGGCCTTCGCCTTCCCCAGGCCGACCCTGGCCATCCACGCATCCACATCCCGGATATCGCTCAGCGTGGGCACCGTGTCGGGTGATTCGAAGGCCCGATCCAGTCCGGCTTTGCCGTGTTTGGCCTCCACGGCCTCGATGAATCGCTCGCCTTCTTCGTACTGGCGCATCTTCGCCTCAAGCCCCATCAGCTTTTGGATCAGCGACGCTGGGCCGCCGGCACTACGACGGGCCGAGAGCACCTCGTGAAAGCGCTCCGACGACGGGATGCGGTCGCCTGCGGCCCGGTTCATCACGATGTCGCCATGACCTTCAAGCAGGCTCATCAGACCGGCCAGACGGTCCATGGCGGCGCGCTGCTCGGGCCCGGCAAACAGCGCCGACAGGCCACCCTCGTCCAGCGGGTTCACCCCGGTGCGGATCGCTTCGGCAAGGCGCCCCAGTGCCGTGAAGAGCCGGGTGGGGTCGGGTTCGGCCGCGGACAACAACTCCCGCACCTGGGCAAGGAAGTAGGGCCGCAGCCACGGCACGCCGGTGAACTGCGCCCGGTGCGTCAGTTCGTGCACGCACACCCACAGGCGGAACTCACGCGGCGAAAAGCCAAACTTGCGCTCGAGCGCAAGCAGGTTGGGGCCAACCAGGTACACCAGGTCCTGATCTTCCGGATCGCCAACCACCTCGCCGCTGTTCGTCAGGCTCAATCC
The DNA here is from genome assembly GCF_000299415.1 of Candidatus Microthrix parvicella Bio17-1. Taxonomy (NCBI): domain Bacteria; kingdom Bacillati; phylum Actinomycetota; class Acidimicrobiia; order Acidimicrobiales; family Microthrixaceae; genus Candidatus Neomicrothrix; species Candidatus Neomicrothrix parvicella. The sequence goes on along the minus strand of NZ_AMPG01000007.1, from coordinate 46,041 downwards.
ATCGGTCAAGGGGTCGGCGCCCGGCTCGGTCACCAGCAGGTCGTACTGGCCCAACACGCGGCGTGACATCCAGCCCAGGATCACGCCCATCTCCGCCGCGGCCACTTTGGGCGCAATGTAGGCCGACGGGCCAACCATCTTCTCCCCGACCCGATCCAGCAACGGGGCCAACAGGCGCTGGAACGAACCGATGTTGGCCTCGACCCAACCCGCCCGGTCGACAACCCGGGCTCTGGCGGCGCCCGATGCCGACGGCCAGCCGGTTTCAGCCTCGACCAGTTCTTGAGCCAGGGGCGTGAACTCGGCGATATCCGATGCCAATGTGCCGGCCCGATAGGAGTGCGCCAGCGGGTCGCTACCGGCGACCCGCTGGGCCACCCTGGACGCCATCGACCAGTCAACTGCTTCGGTCATCGCGGGTTCACCACCCGACGCGGTGGCAACAACGAGTGATCGCTAGTCGCGTGGGCCGGGATAGCGGGGCTTGACCACTGACCGGAGGTACCCGACCACCAGCGTCAGGGCCAGCAGGATGGCCGACAAGGCGAGCGTGATGGCCACCCAGTAGTGCCAGACGTGTTCCGTGGCGAGCATGTGCGCATCCTAGAGGCACGGCCGCATCATGCAACACTCGGGGTGGGATCATCTGCCGATCGTCCGTGCGATACGACTCACGCCTCGCGGCGCTGCTCGATCGAAAAGGTCTGCACCACCTCAACCAGACGGGCTCGGACCTCGTCCGGGCAGCGCACACGGCCGCGGGTGGCGATGACGTGTTTCACCCGCACCTCAAACTCGAAGACGCTCTCGCACCCCACGCAGTCGAGCAGATGGAGGTCAAGCTGGCGGCGGTCGTCCTCGGACATCTCACCGTCGACGTAGCGGTACAGCCCGTCAAGCGCGTCCTGACACGGATTGTCCGAGCCGGAGTGTGGGGGGTGGGCGGTGGGTTCGGTCATGAGAGGCTCGTCGTTGCGAGGGTGCCGGGTTCCGGGTCGGGATCGGCCAGTCGGCGTTCGACTCCAAAGGTGTGCAACGACTTCTGTAGCGCCTTTCTTCCCCGATGCAGACGGCTCATCACCGTACCGATCGGGATGTCGAGCATCTCGGCGATCTCCTTGTAGGCAAAACCCTCGACGTCGGCCAGTAGCACCGGCACGCGAAAGTTGTCCGGCAGCGCCTCGAGCGCATCGGCCACCTCGCCCTCGGTGAACAGATCCATCAGCTCGTCCTCGGCCGAGCGCCCACGCCGCGCCGCCTCCAGCCCGCCGAGGCGACGGTACAGAAACAGGTCTTCCACGTCGGCCAGGTCGGACTCGTCCGGTCGCCGCTGCTTCGCCCGATAGGTGTTGATGTAGGTGTTGGTCAGAATCCGAAACAGCCAGGCGCGCAGGTTGGTTCCCGCCTCGAAGCGGCCGTATGCCCGGTAGCCCTTCAGGAGCGTCTCCTGCAGGAGGTCTTCTGCGTCGGCCGGGTTGCGGGTCATCCGAAGCGCTGTGGAATACAGGCTGTCCGCGAACTCCATCGCGTCTTCGGCAAAGGTGGCTTGATCGGCGATGCCCCGACCCTAACTGCCGGCTTCGGAACCGGCCGAACGCTTGGAGGGTCGATCCCAGACGCGACTCGAGGGCCTCCTCAGCGGTGGCCCTCGATCGTCAGATGATTCGGTGGACTCAGACCAGTTGATGGTCGCTACGCCGGGGCGCTGCCCGGTGATAGCTGTGACGCCGGAGCCATGTACCGCAGCGGGGGCATTTGCTTGCCATCCCTGCGGACAGGCCCTGGCACCAACGACACGCCGTTGTGTCATTCATGGTGCTTGACCTCCTGGTCAGATGTGTTGCTCATCACCTTACGGCGTCGATTGTTACAATTCAATGACCCCCCGGCTCAGCCGACGTAGGCCGTTCGCACTCGGCCGGGGATACAACGGCGACGGCGAGCTCGGCGACGGCACCAGCGACACCAACCGTCTCATCCCCGTGCCCGTGACCTGGCTTTGAAAGGGGGCCCACACCAGTTTGTGGCCCAGTGGTCGCCCGGGGCCTCCCGCGTGGTCGGCGACAGGTTGGGTTTGGGGTCTCCCCGAACAGCCGAGCGAGGACAGCCGCAGGGTGACAAAAAGGATTGGTGAGCGGATTGGTCGGGTACGACCACACTCCACATCACCAAGGGAGCATGAACCGATGACCGACGCCATCACCCAGCTGAAGGACGACCACGAGAAGGTCGAAAAGCTGTTCAAGAAGTACGAGGACACCACGGACCGGGCGATCAAGACCCGCCGAAAGCTCGTGGATCAGATGATCGAGGAGTTGACGATCCACGCAGCCATCGAGGAGCAGGCGTTCTACCCGATCTCCAGGGTGCTCTCCGACGAAGCACAGGATCAGACCTTGGAAGGCCTCGAGGAGCACCATCTGGTCAAGATCACCCTCGCAGAACTCGAAAAGCTGGATCCGACCGACGAGCGGTTCCATCCGAAGGTGACCGTGCTGATGGAGAACGTGCGTCACCATGTCGAGGAGGAGGAGAACGACCTCTTCCCAATGATGCGCGAAGCATTCGGCCGCAACGACATGTCCGACCTTGGCGACGCGCTCGACGAGGCTCGGTCAACCGCCCCGACCCGGCCCCATCCCGCCTCGCCGGACGCCCCGCCCGCCAACCTGGTCACCGGGCTGGTCGCAGGGATCGTCGACCGGATTCGCGACAAGCTTCCGGGCTGAGGACCAGGCCACAGAGACCGTGGCGCGAGGCTGCTGTCGCCACCGATTGAGATACGTTCAACACTGATTGACGGGGAGCACCTCTACGATCCGGCGGTGCTGATCGATGCCCTGCTCATGGCCAAGCCCCACGAAGTCTCCAGCCGGGCTGAGTCGCTCGCCGCCACGGGCATCGACGGCATCTTCACCTTCGAGGGACCACACGACGTCTTTCTTCCCTTGATCCTCGCAGCCGACACCGGCTGCCATCTCTACACCAACGTGGCCATCGCCTTTCCCCGCTCGCCCATGCACCTCGCCCACACCGCGTGGGACCTGGCCGACCTCAGCGGCGGCCGCTTCTCGCTCGGCCTCGGCAGCCAGATCAAGGCGCACGTGGAGCGGCGTTACGGATCGACGTGGTCCAGCCCCGTAGGTCGCATGCGCGAGTGGGTTGAGGCCATCCGAGCCATCGGCCGCACGTGGCAGGACGGCGATCCGCTGGAGTACGTCGGCGAGCACACCCGCCACACCCTCATGACACCGGCCTTCGAGCCCGGATCGCTGCCGTCCGGCCCGCCGCCGATCTGGCTCGGCGCGCTCGGGCCGGCCATGACCCGGCTCGCCACGACCGTGGCCGACGGCATGCTGATCCACCCGTTCACCTCCGACCGCCACCTGGCCGATGTCACCCTGCCCCGCATCCGCGCCGGTCTGGAGGCGGCCGAGCGCCCCCGCTCCGACCTCACCGTGGTGGGGCAGGCCATCGTGGCGTGCGCCACCGACCCCGCCACGCAGGCCGATGCCGACACCGCCGCACGCTGGATGATCGCCTTCTACGGCTCGACCCCCGCCTATGTCCCGGTGCTCGAGACCGAGGGGCGCGGCCACCTCCACCCCGAGCTGCGGGCGTTGTCCCGCGAGGGGCGATGGGACGAGATGGCCGCCATGGTGGACGACGACCTGCTCCACGCCGTCGTGCTCCGCGGCGATCCCGCACAGGTGGCTTCCCGGCTGGTGGCCCGGTTCGGCTACGACTTCGACCGCGTGGCCCTCAGCACCCCTGGCGGCATCACCGACGAAGCACTCTCCGCCCTCGTCACCGAAACGCGCGTGGCAACGGCCTCGTAGCTGCTGCTCCGAGGTTCGTCGGGACCGAGTCGAACCGGAACTGCTCAGCGGAGGTGGACAAGTTACACGACATCCGTTGACTATGCGACAGGTGTCGCAGATACTGGGCACATCGCAAACTCCGAGGCCTCAAGGGACCTCCCCGTGCAGGGCAACGCCACAGCCCACGTGCGCCCCTCCGACCCACGGGCCATCAGGACCCGGACGAAGCTGATGGCTGCGCTCGTCGACCTGGCAACTCGCAAGGATCTCGACGAAATCTCCATCGGCGAGTTGACCGCTGCGGCAGGGGTCAACCGGGCCACCTTCTACCTGCACTATTCCGACAAGGAGGGGCTGCTCCTCGATGCCGTCCGCGCCCTGACGGACGAGATCTCGGTCGGTGCGGCGGCCGCCTCTGGCAAAGATTTCGCCGACCCCGACCGCGCACCCCTTCATACGCTCGCCTTCTTCGCCGAGCTCGACCGGAGCGCTGCGCTGTATCGACGGGTCCTCGGACCGGCCGGGAGTCCCGCCGTCCAGGCCAGCCTTCACGACGGCCTACGACGCGCCATCACCGACGAGATCATGCACCGGTCGGCCGACCGAACCATCGATGAACGCTCAACCGAGCGCAGCGCCGCGTTTCTTACCGGCGGCGTCATCGCTGCCGCGATCGCGTGGCTCGACGACGACAAACGCGCACCAGCCACTGCGGAAGCGGCTGCCGTGTGGCGGATGGTGCTCGCATCGTCGGCCGCGCTCCAAGGCCAAACCACGCCCGGCGACCGCCAACACGTCACCGCACTCGACCAACCCATCACCCCAAGGAGTCTCAATGCCCGTCCCACTTGACGAATACCCGCTGCACCAGGTGCCGCTGTCGCTGGCACACGTCGCCAGCACCGACCGCAACGCGTATGACCGCAGCTACTTCAACGCCCACAATCGCACCGACGACCTCTTTCTGATCACCGGGTTCGGCGTGTATCCAAACCTTGGCGTCACCGACGCGTTCGCGCTCGTACGACGCGGCGACCATCAAAGCGCCGTTCACTTCTCCGATGCCCTCGGCGACAGCCGCCTCGAGCAACGCGTCGGCGCCTACCGAATCGAGGTCATTGAACCGCTGCGAAGCCTGAGGCTGGTCTGCGACGACCCCACGCTGGGCCTGTCGTTCGACCTCACGTGGGAGGGCTCATTCGCACCGGTCGACGAGCCCGCCCACGTCATGCGCATTGGACGCAAGGCGATCCTCGACGCCTGCCGCTTCGCGCAAGTGGGGACGTGGGAGGGAACACTCGCCATCGATGGCGACGACTACGCGGTCGATCCCGCCACCTGGGTCGGGACCCGTGACCGATCGTGGGGCATTCGCCCGGTTGGTGAGGCCGAACCCGCCGGCAAACCGGCCGACCAGGACCCAAGCCTCCATTGGCTCTATGTCCCTTTACGGTTCGACGACTTCGCGATCATTGTGATCGTCCAGGAGCAGCCCGACGGCTTCCGCATCCTCAACGACGCCACCCGAATCTGGGCCGATGGCCGCGTCGAACAGTTGGGCTGGCCACGGGTGGACATCACCTACAAGTCCGGCACGAGGCACCCCGAGCACGCCGTGATCGAACTCGTCACGGCAGAAGGCCCCCTCACCCTTGAGGTCGACACGCTGCTCGGCGCACACATCCACATCGGTGGCGGTTACGGCGGCGATGCCGACTGGGTCCACGGCCAGTGGAACGGCCCGAGCTTCTCCGAACGTCTCACCTACGACCTCGCCAACCCCTCGGTAGCGGACCGGATCCCGTTCGGGGTGACCGACCACGTCGCACGCGCCACCTGCGACGGCGCCGTGGGATGGGGCATGTTGGAGCACGGCTCCATCGGGCGCCACGACCCCAGCGGCTTCGCCGACCTCGGCTCGGTCGCGCCGTAGCAGCCAACCGGGTGCCGCCGCGTCGCCCGCTCGCCACGAACCGGTCGGCCAGACAAGGACGAAGAACACCAGGCCGGCGTTTGAAGCCGGTGGTGGATCCCATCGTCGATTTGGCGATCCGCAACGCCGTGGCCTCGTCCCCGGCACGGAGGAGTTGGACGTAACCCGTGTCCGAGTCGACCGCCGGTCCCGTCGCCGGGTCGAAGGTGGCCGAGAACGTGAGGGTGCCGCCTGCGTTGGGTCAGCCTTCATCCGCTCGCGTTAGGCCGGTGACCGTTGCGTCGAACTCCGCACCCGCGGTGACGTCCGGCCCGAAGGCGAGCGGGGCGAGTGCCTCGAACATGGACTGGACCGCGGCCGTGAGCAGGTCCTCATCGACGCTCACACGCCCGCCCGACGCGGTGGCGTTCGCTGGAAGGTCGTTTACGAACATGGAGTTGACGAGAAATGCGGCGACCACCGAATGGCTTCGGCGATTTCGTCGGGCTTGGTTGCCATGCCGATGCACACCGCCGGGACGTCCTCAATGAACGAGACGACCGGCGGGAGTGGTTGGAGGGGCGTGTAGTCGGCAACAGGATCGATGGGTCGTAGGCGTCGACGATCTCCGCAAGGTCGTCATCGGTGGGCCACGCGGTCAGCGGTGGATTGATCACCCAGGTTGAGCGCAGACCGGTCGCGTCGAGATCTGTACGTGACATCTTGAGGAACCGGTCGAGATCCTCCTCGCCTGCGTAAGAGGTAGGAGTACGCAGAGCCGGACGGGCCGGCGACGAGGCGAGCGCTGTCGGGCAGGTGGTCGGGGTACCAGTTCCAAATGTTGAGTGTGACCTCTGCGAGCGGCGGTGTCGTCGAGATGCCGATCGGGATGGAGCCCTCGCCGAGGTGGTCGAACTGCAACGATCGGGCGAGCGTGAGGGCGCGGCCGGGCTTTGCCGTGGCTGTGCACCGTCATGTTCACCGAATCGGTGGCCGGGATAAGCCAGTCGCCCCGCTCCGTCAGCTGCCCGACACCGAGCGCCTCGTTCACCGGTAGGCTCTCGTAGGGACCTTCGGGTCCCAGACCATCCCCTCGGTGCGGTCGAGCTGCCGGTCGAGCGCCCCGTCCGGGGAGACCTTCTCGTGTGGCACGTCGATCACATCGGCCAGCCATCTCTCTGCGGACGGGGCGACCTCGAAGTCCTGGGCGCCGCGTACTCCCACCAGGTAGAGCGTCGGGCGTTCACGGTTGACGATGCCCTGGAGCGCAGCGAACGTCCACTGCTCCCCGATGGAGAGTGCTTCAACGTCGACCACCAGCCTCGGCACATGTGGTTCATCTTCAGTGTGCGGCGGCTGCGCAGTTCGACGGTGGATCGACACCGTCCAGACGATCCGCGAGCCAACGTCGGCCGTCTTCGCCGGAAGCGGCCATCACCTCGTCGTGGTCGGCGCCAGGATAGGTGCGGTACTCCACCGTCACCCCTGCGGCACAGAGATCCTTGACCAGTCCGGCGGTGAGCTCGGCGGGCAATGACTGGTCGGCTTCGCCGTGCACGACCAGCAGCGGACCGAGAGCAGCCTTGGGATCCGAGGCGCAGCAGGTGTCCAGTACCTTGCCGAGAAGTTCGCCGACCTCAAGGCTCGCGAGCATCTCGGTTGCATCGAGGTCGGCGAATCCGGGGACTGCCTCTTCCCAGCAGCCGTGGGTCAGCAGTGCTTCGCGGGCGGTGGCTGCGGGCTGGAGCGCCACCGCCGGGTCGAGGCTCGGGTTCAACTCGGCTGCCGCCTCCAGCAGCAGCGCCGCGTAGCCCCGCCCCTCGGGGACGGCGAACATCGCAGCGGCCACGGAGCCGAGCTGAGCGGAGGGTGCTGCGACGACGGCTCCCCGGTAGTCGAGCCCCGGGAGCACCTCATCGGCACGTTGGTCGACGGCCAGGGCAGCCAGACCGCCTTCGGAATGACCCACCACCACCCACGACCGGGTCAACGGTCCCACCGCGTCAATACGGTGGGCAGCTGCGACGGAGTCGACGGTGGCGAGCGCCAACTCGTCACTCACGTGGTAGCTGTGCACCCCGGGCGTTCCCAGGCCGTGGTAGTCGGTGGCCGCCACCACAAAACCCTGATCGAGCAGCCGCCTTGCCTCCGCTGCGTAGTCGTCGTAGAAGAGGTTGCTCGTGGCGCTCGGCGCACACCGGTCGGCAATTCCCGTGGTTCCGTGGGCCCAAGCCGCCACCGGCCTCCCATCGGGGGGAGCTGAACCGTCCGGCGCCAACACCATCCCGCTCACCACGGCCGGGGTGTCCGCGGCGGTGGTTGACCGGTAGAGGATCCGCCATCCCGACGCACCGGTGAGCGGGCCTGTCAGGCTGACCGGCTCGGATCTCAGCACGGCACCCGGCTCGGCAGCTGCGATGGCCTCAGCGTCGAGCGTCGTGACGTCGTAGAACGCGGGGTCGGCGGTCGCCGCCGGGCTGGGTCCGTAGGGGCGGGGCGCCTCGGGGAGTTCCACCTCAGGTGCGCCCCAGTCACTCGGGTGCGTCGCTGGCACCTTGTACTCCGTGCCGGTGGGGCGCGTCGTCGTCGCAGCGGCGGGTTCTCCAGTTCGGTCACCGCCCCTGCCACTACATGCGACGACAGCAGTCAGCGCGGCGCCAACGGCCAGCATGGCTAGCCAATGCGGGGTCGAGCGAGACACACCAGAACGCTCATAGGTCTCCATCCGTGCGGGAGCCCGCAGCGACCCGTTACCGTGACCGACCGGCGACCAGGTCTCATCACCCGGTGCGGGTGATTGGCGAGGTCGAGGTGGGCCATCGGTGCCGGCATCGGCCGCTCGCTGGTTAGACCGCCACCGGACGTCCCGCCGCATCGTGATCACCCGATTCGGGGTCGCGCGCCGGCGACTCGTGAGGCAGCCCGCCGGTGAACGCCAGCGAAAAAAGCGCCAGCAGCGCTGCCGCCAACAACCCGGCCTTGAGCGCCTGGAGCTGGGCGGTTTCGTAGTCCTCCACGATGGCGGCGCCGGTGCGGTCGTCGATGTTGGCCTTGGCGGCCGCCGCCTCGATCTGGGATGAGTCGACAAAGTCGATGCCGGGTTGGGTCGCGACGCTCACCCGGGCGCTGACCTCGTCGGCGATCCGGGGGTCGGATTCCACCTGGTTGACGAACCCTCCGGTCAGCCCGGCCAGCACGATGGCACCGATCAGCGCCACTCCGAGCGACGAGCCGAGCTGCTGTCCGGTGTATTGCAGCCCGCCTGCCTCGCCCCGGCCGGAGGCGTCGACCGAGGACTGCACCACGTTGCCCAGCTGGGACACGATCAGGCCCATACCCACGCCGAGCACCGCCATCGACACGGCGAACCCGGCATCGCCCAGGTCCGGCTGGACCGTCGCGAGCAGCGCAACGATCGCACCGACGGTGGTTATCAGGCCGGCGCGGACGATGCCCCGAACCGGGAAGCGGCCCGACAAGCGTGACCCGACGGCGGAGGCGATGAACATCGTGATCGAAACCGGCAGCATTTTGATTCCGGTCTCCAGCGCATCCAACCCGATCACCAGCTGCAGATACAACGGGATCACGAAGAACACACCCATGAGGATGAGGTTCTGGGAAAACAGACCGATCAGCCCGGAGCGCAACGTCACAATGCGGAGCAGCCCCATGTGGACCAGCGGATCGTCACCCCGCCGCTCACGACGATGCTGCCAGGCGACGAATGCCCACAACAGCATCCCGCCGGCGGAGATCACAAATATCGTCAGCGAGAAGCCGAATACCTCGACCGGCGAGTCCTTCGGCCTGATCCATCCCCAGGTGGACGACTGCAAGGTGCCCAACACGATCGCGCCCAGGCCAGTCGCCACCAGGACGCTGCCGACGACGTCGAGCTTGGGCGGGGCGTCGCCGCTCTTCGCGTCGCCGATGAGGTGGGTCATCGACAGGACGAACAGCACCAGCACCACCTCGCCGACGAATACCACTCGCCAGGACAGCTCGGTGGTGGCCCAGCCCCCCAGGATCGGGCCGATGGCGATTCCGGCACCGGCGACCCCGCCGATCACGGCGTAGGCCACCTTGCGTGCCGAACCCTCGAAATTGCCGGCGATCAACGCCGCCAGCGCAGGTAGCACCAAGGCAGCGCCGATGCCCTCGAGGATCGACCACCCGAGCGCCAGCACCGCCACCGACGGGGCCACGGCGGTCAACGCCGAGCCGCATGCGTAAATGATCAGCCCCACGGTGAACGCCCGCCGCCGGCCGATGATGTCGCCGATCTTGCCGCCGGTAAGCATCAGCATGGCCATGACGAGGCAGTACAGGGTGATGACCGCCTGGATCGTGGTGACCGTTGTGTCAAAGTCGTGGACCAACTGGCTGATCGAAACGTTCATCACCGATTGGTCGAGCACCATCACGAACTGTGCCGTGCCGAGTGCGATCAGCGGCAACCACTTCTTCATAACCGTCTCCCCTTGCCGAGGGACCCGCTACAGCGGTCGCGCGTGCGAGACGAAGTTACCCGGCGTCCCAAACGCTGCGCCGCCATTCTCGCTCGAAGAAGGTCTCGTCGCACGCGGTTGCAAGCCGGTTCTTCAGCTACCGCTGATGACGCCGATGAGGCGGTGCAGGGCGTCGCCGAGGCCGTTTGGGGCGCCCGATGACGGCGATCCGCCACGGTGCTGCGGTGCGATACGCACGCGGAGAGCGCCGGGACGGGAACGGAACCTCACGGGGGAGTCCATCACCAGCGCCTCACCGTCCACACCCAGTGGGATGGGCCGATCGGACTCCACGACGAACTCGGCGCAGGTCCACGAAGACGACAGGCGGCTTTCCCCTCGCTCACGAGTGGCCGCCACCCCCAGGACGCCGCCGTCCAGCCGCTGCCTGGTCCCGTTACCGAACAGCGCGCCCAGCCGGTAGGGGTTATTCGACACCATCAGTACCGCAGCCGTCCCGCGCTCGCCGCCGTCTGGGCCGATCCAGCGCATCGCTGCGCGACCGACGGCATCGGGGCCGACGACGTCGGAGACGGTGTCGAGCAACGTCGACACCTTCGCATCGCGATAGCCGTCGCTCTGCACCGCCGATGCGTACACCCCCATCGACACGTTGTTGACGAAGACCCGCCCGTTCACCTCGGCCAGGTCAACCCGGCGCTCGCGGCCACCGGCCACGAAGGCGTCGAGCGCTCCCACCACGTCGTCGCGATCCACGCCCAGGTCGAGGGCGAAGTGGTTACGCGTTCCGGCGGGGATGCACGCAAACGGTAGGTCGTTCGCCGCCGCAAATGTCGCAACCAGCGCCTGGGTGCCGTCCCCACCGGCAGCCGCCAGGCCGTCGGCACCCCGGGCGACGGCATCGGCGACCAGTTGCACCAGGTCGTCGTCGGGCTGCAACCCAATCGCCTCGATGCCGCGGGCTGCGGCCTCCGCCGCCAGGTTGTTGGACACCGCTTTCCCACCACCCGACTTGGGGTTGTAGATGACGACCGGTCGGAGCGGCGGATCCACTTCGGACAATTCGGATGCCGGTTGGAACGTTTGGCGGGCGGCAATGGCGACACCCGCCAGAAGCGCGGTGAGGACGGCCAGATCGAGCACCATGTTCTTGGCCACCAACACCACGACCGCAGCAAGCAGTATGACCACCGCTGCTCCGGCCAGCACCGCCCGGGCACCGGAGCGACGGCGGGCAGCCTGATAGGCGGTGGTCGCCCCTCCGATCAGCAGCACCCCGAAGAGCAGGCCGAACGGAAAGTTGCGTACCACGGCCAAGACCAACGCGGCTACAAACAGAACGAGCACTACGAGGGTGAGCCCCGCCCAACCTCGCTGCGCACCACTCGGGCCAACTCGCAAGCGTTGCGCCGCACTCATCTAGTTGCGCCCGACCGGATGAAGAGGCAACACATACAAGGATCCTGCCCGGGTGGGGAACCGACGTCGTCACCCCCTGCGGGTGATTCTGCGTCGGGACCGACACGGCGTTAGCGGGTCGGCGCCGGTACGACGTGACGTGAAGTTCCAGAAGAGAATCGAACTCCCGACCTGCTCGCTACGAGTCAAGTCGGTCACCGGATATCACCTCCTGCCGCGCAACACGCCGATCAATGTGGACTCGCTGCACGGCTCGAGTCACGATACTTCCGACAACTCCCGCTAACTACGAGTCGGCCGTGCCGATGTACCGCAGTGAAGCCGTCCGCAAGCTCCTCGACTGCCTGATTGGAGCGGTTGCAGTCCTCGCCGGCGTCGAGATTCTCCACTCCGGCTCGGACTTCTTTGCGCTTGCACGACCTACAGAACTCAGGCCGCCTCGTTTCGTTGGAAAGCGCCGCTGTCTGCGCTGGTGTCATCGCTGACATGCGACCCAGCGACCCGAGCACGCTCGGCACCGCCCGGGTCGTCTGTGGGACTGGCGGAACGCGAGCGAGCTGTCAGGTGGATGGAACAACGAGGAGTGCCTCGTCGGCCGAGGCCGAAAAGACAACACTCGCATTCCGATGGCTGCGCAATGTCTCGAGAATATCCAGCGTGGACACGTTGCCCAGCCGCGACCAAACGGCCTTTGGCGGCGGCCCGTTCAGAAAGGCGAGCTGGCCAGGGAACTCGACAGCGAGCGGACCGCCAAGGTGCCGGGACAGGTTCTGGTCGAGCAGCAGCCTCACGCCGGGGTGGCGAGCCGCCGCTCACGCATCGCCGCGAACTCGATCGCAGCTCGAACGTGCTCTGCCGTCAACTCCGGAAAATCAGCGACGATCTCATCGATGTTCATGCCCGACGCCAGATAATCCAAGACGTCATAAACCGCTATCCGCGTCCCAACAAAACACGGCTTGCCGCTTCGCACCCCAGGACGAGTCTCAATCACCGACGTCAGGTCCATTGAGCTCAGGCTACTCGTCGATGCAACCTGTCGAGTCGCTCGGCCCCACTTGCCCCGTGGGTTCCAACTGTGGTGGAGGACCGGCCGGTGGTGCAGGTGCGTGACGATCCGGGGTGGGGTGTGTTGTTGGACGGGCAGCTGAGGGTGGTGGTGTGTGGGGACGGCACCCCAGCCGGCGTTGATAGCCAGCGTCGGCGGGCCTCGCAGCCCGGCTAGGGCTAGGCAAGCATCAGGGCACCCCACGGCCGGGAAGCTCACCGGCAGATGAAGGCCGGGACCCATCTGCGAGTTCCAGAGAGGTAGACCGGCCAGGTAAACGGTGCCTACGCCATCATCCGCCCCGGCGACGGCGTGACCAAGAACCAATCGCCTTATCCTCCTGACCGTGCTACAGTCAAATCCCGGGTACCCGTCCGGTGAATCGACTCTGATCACCGCCTTGGGATGCGCTCTCCGAAAGCTGCTCCCAGTGAAGGCTCGCTCGCAAAAACGCACCGCCGTGATGGCAGGCCTACTCGCCGCCGTTTGTATCGCCGCCCTCATCTCGGCGAGCCCCGTCGGCGCCGCCGACCCGCCGATTGGTCTCGGCACTGCCAACAGTTACGCCGTCCTCGCCGGCTCGACGGTGACCAACACCGGCCCATCGGTCATCAACGGCGACCTCGGCCTCAGCCCCGGGTCAGCGGTCACCGGATTCCCACCCGGACTCGTCACCGACTTTCAGCACATCGAAGACGTCGAAGCCCTCCAAGCCAAGATCGACCTCGTCACCGCCTACGACGACGCCGCCGGCCGCACCCCCGCCACCTCAGTGGCCACCGAACTCGGAGGCACCACACTGCTGCCGGGCGTCTACACCGGCGCAACGCTGGGCATCACCGGAACCCTGACCCTCGACGCCGGCGGCGACGCTGCAGCCGTCTTCATCATCAAGACCGACAGCACCCTGATCACCGCCACCGACAGCGCCGTCAACCTCATCAACGGCGCCAACCCCTGCAACGTCTTCTGGCAGGTGTCATCCTCCGCCACGCTCGGCACCCGAACCGCCTTCCAGGGAACCATCCTGGCCTTCACATCCATCTCGGCCGACATGGGCGCCACGGTCGAAGGGCGTCTGCTCGCTCGCAACGGAGCCGTCACTCTCGACAACAACGTCATCAACCGACCCGAGTGCGCCGACGTACCCCCACCCACCACCACGAGCACAAGCACAAGCACAAGCACAAGCACGAGCACGAGCACGAGCACGACGTCCACTACCAGCACGACATCCTCTTCATCAACCAGCAGCACGACGTCCTCCACTGCACCTCCATCCAGCACCAGCCCATCGAGCACCAGCCCATCGAGCACCAGCCCATCGAGCACCAGCACGACAGCGCCCGGCCTGTCGCTCACCAGCACGGCAACCAGCACCACAGCGCCCGGCCTGTCGCTCACCAGCACGGCAACCAGCACCACAGCGCCCGACCTGTCGCTCACCAGCACGGCAACCAGCACCACAGCGCCCGACCTGTCGCTCACCAGCACGGCAACCAGCACCACAGCGCCCGACCTGTCGCTCACCAGCACAGCGCCCAGCACGACAGCGCCCGGTCTCGCCTTCTCAGGCGGAGGATCGACGGGAGGAGGGTCGACTGGCTCGTCCGGTGGCGGCTTCGTCACCTCCGGCGGTCCTGGAACCCCGTACTCCAGCCCGTACTTGAGTCAAGAAACGACGCCGCTCGCTCGAACCGGATCCTCGATCCTCCCCGTCGCTGTGGCCGGAAGCATCTCGTTCTTCCTAGGTCTCTGGATGGTGGTCGCGGCTCGCCGGCGTGCAGCCGGGACGCGGTAACAGGACAGCGACACCACGCTGCAGACCTTACGAGCACACGATCGTGCCCCAGCGCCCCTGCCGAGGCAGAAATAGCCACAGAACGATGGGCCCCGACAGCGAACGAAACCCCCCAGACGGGCCCGGGAATGTCAGGTCGCTCATCGGACTTCGCAGGGTGGTCTCACCAAGACGGCCGTTCGTGGGTCGTGAACCCAGAAGGTCCTAGCTAAAAGCAGTTCATGGCTGCACTATGGGGGTGCGGCGGAGAGCGTTTAGAAGGTCGCTGCAGTGGTGGAAGTGAGGGCGTGACCCTCGGTGCTTGCCGCGATGCTCTGCGGCGGTGAGTTCGTTTGGTGTGGTGCTGGTGATCACCTCCGGGTTGGGGTCGTCGATTTGGGCCATGGAGCCTTCGGAGAGGTAGCGGCGGTCGGTGGCTTGCCACTCGTCGTGCTGGTCGACGAACACGGCTCCGACGAGGCGGATGATCGAGTCGTCGTCGGGAACAATTCCAACGACATTCGAGCGTCGCTTGATCTCCTTGTTGATCCGTTCGAGCCTCCGACCTGGAGGTTTGATTTTGCTACGAAGTGAGCATGTAAATGGGCGTGGCTTGTCGAAGGCGCCACGCCATCACCGCCACTCCGCTTCCAGCGGCGAGGAGGAAGACGCCGGCAGACGCGAAGACGTGCGCTGGCCTCATCACTGCGTTGAAACCGAGGACGGCTGCGTTCATGGCTTGGACGATCAGCCATGCGATCGGAATGGCCGCCAGAGCGCCGAGAAGCACCTTTGTGACGGCCCGAATCAGGTCGATCTCGATCGTCGCCGGCCTGGTGAGGCCGAGTGCCCACATGGTGCCAAGGAGTTCCCGGTGGTGTTCCTGCTCTTCCCTGCGGGCGGCATAGAGCGAGGCGCCTCCAAGTATGCCAACCATGCTGATCAAGATAAGCACCAGGGGAGTGCCGCCACCGGTCCAGAACGTGCGGTTGGCTTCGAGAAGGTCAGCGGTCGTCTGGACGTCCGTGGAATCGCTCAATCCGGCCTCGGCAACCAACGCCTCCGTCACGCTCCTGTCGGCTGCAATCACCACGCCGTACCGGGTTTCGTTGGGTGCCTCGAAGCGCCGAAAGCCTTCGGGTGTCACGTAGAACACCGCTCGATTGAGCAAACTCCTCGGAGCTGTTGAGTGGGCGACCACGTCGAAGGTGTGTCCGCGAATGGAAACGGTGGAGCCAACAGGGATGCCCTCGCCTGCGTCGGCGATGACGCCCCTTTCACCAATGCGACAATCCTCCCGGATGCACGACTGCAGGTTGGGCAGAAGCGGCGAGCCTTCTGGAGCAGAGAAGATGTGGCTAGTGACCACCCGACCCTTGATCTGGATCTGCGAAAACACCGCTTCAAAGGCGCCGGCGGCGATACCGCTGTCAGCCGCCAGTTGAATCAGAGTGTCTGCTGAGCCGTTAGGGATGCGACTATCGTTCATAAAGTGTTGGGTCCCAGCCTGAAGCACCCAGCTCGCTTCGCCATGGGTTGCGGCTACGAGTCCCTCGATCGCACGCTCGGGGCCTTCGCGGATCTCCTCCTCAATGGCGAATGAAACATTCAGCGCTACGAGTCCAACCACCGGAACCAGGGTTCCGGCCACAAGCTGCCGCCATCGGCTGGACATCGGTTCAACCCCCCGAATCGCAAGCTTGAAGCGCCATCGGCCGCCCTTTCCTGCTACCAGCGGCCGAAGGATGACGAAGAACGCGCACCCAACGAGGATCGGCCCACCGATTGTGGCCACTCTCATCACCGTTCGCACGATCGTGGTTACATCGAGGTTCACTGCTGGTCCCGTGGATTGGTTGCGGTGGCGAAGATCATGCTGCCGGCGGCCTGCACCTCGGTGACCACATCCACTGAGTCAGGGAACAGGCCCGCAACGTCCTGCTCGGTTCGTAGCAGAAGTTCCCACCCCAGGAGCCAGCGCCAACCCGGGGACGAGCGGTCGTCGAGGGAGAAGTTGGTCATCGCGAGCAGGCCTCCTGGATTCATCCGGCCGCTCAGGTGCGCCAGGAGCGCCCGGGCAGGGTCATCAGCGAGGTAGTCGAACAGTCCAGAAACGATGATCAGATCGAACTGACCGCCCAGATCGAGGTTGGTGACCTTTCCGATCGGGTGATTGATATAGCGGATGTTTGAGCGGCCTGGAAACACCCTGTGTTCACAAAACGCGATGGCCGCCGGGTCTTGGTCGAGCAGCACGATCTCTGCATCGGGGTCACCCGCTTGGTTGAGCGCATCCTGAATGTACCGAGCACCCCCGCAGGCCACATCCAAGATGCGGGCCGTGCCGTCGGATTTGAACGCGTTGGCTACCAGGTCGGCGAAGGCACGGCGGCGCCACCACAGCGCCGGGGTTGAACTGGTGTGAGCGAACAATCCATCGACGCAGTTGGCGATGGGACCTTGGAACGCATTGAAGCCGGCGGCTGGTTCCAGGTCGTACATCGCCTCAATCGTCTGGAAGTCGCCGGGGTACCCGTTTCGTTGCGTGGTTGCGAGATAGACGGCATAGGACCGCATCAGCCATGGCCCGGCCGCTGCTCGGGCGACTTCAATATCAGCTCTGAGGTCGTCTTCGCCCAACACACGTTCGCGGTCGGCCCGAAAGAAGGCCGCCTCAAGGTCGAGATACGCCCTTGTGACAGCAAGCCTGGATTCACGGCATGGAACGCTTCGGCCCGCTCGACGCTCTACCAGTTCAACGCGCCTACACGCCTCAGCAAAGGACTGAGCGGCCTCGCCAGGTAGATGACCTGCGCTATTCACTTGCACGACGTTATCCCTGCAGTTTGTGAATGTCGAGCTTCAGATGAGATGCCTTGTGTCGATTGGCCTCCAAGAGATCCGTCGGACGAACTGATCGATCAGCCGTGGTGCGCAACAACTGTGATCATGGTGCTGTAGAAGAACGTGTTGCCATCGGTGAGTGCGTTCAGGTACTTCTCGGCGAGCTCTTGGTACTGACCAGGCGCGAAGGCGTCCTCGACGAAGGGCCCAATCGTCTCAAGTTTCGTTCGCCAGTTCGCCACAGCGTCGACATCTGCGTCGCCCAGATAGCAGTGATAGGGCTCGACGGTGAGATCCGCGACGCTCAGCCCCGCCTCCCGCACAAGCGCCGGCAGCTTCCGGCCCACGTGCGGATCCCAAAATCCTTGAAGGCGGGAGAGAATTGTGGCCAGGCCCTCGTCGATCTCGGGGGGGCACGGCCACAAGTTGGTGCCGGCGTGATCGAGGTCGACGAGTACCAGGCTGCCGTCCTGTTTGAGCAACTGCGCAAGGGACCGGACCCAGGAAAGCGGATCGGGCGCATACTCGAGAAGGAACCGCGCCCAGACAAAGTCGATGCTGCCGTTGGCAAGCGGGGGTTGACTCACGTCTCCGGCCAAGCCGACGACCCGGCTCTGACGAGTCGGCGCAAATCCGAGTCGTTGAGGGGAGCGGTCAAGCGCAATCGCCACCCCGGTCGACCCAACGATGTCCGCCATCACGCGACCGACCGCTCCGGTACCAGCTCCGGCGTCCAGCGCCGTCATGGATTCCTTCAACCCTGCCCGGAGTAGCTGATGGCGCGAGGCGGCTGCATCGGTCTTTCGTTCAAGTCGGTCTCCCTCGCCTGAATGCTCCATGAGGTAACGGCTTGGCCGTTCCGTCTTGCCGACTGGGGTTCCACGGGCTTGAGTCGTCACCGGAGGATCCGCCCGATCCACCCCAGCCAGGCCGCAGCACAGTCCGTTGACACATGACCGACCGTATAGGAGCGCGATGCCACCCACCCCGCCGCCTCCAGATCCGTCACGTACTCAGGAGGAGCCAGCAGGAGCGACGAGGCTGTTGCACCGGCCGAGCGTCTTCGGTGCGCCGCTTCGGCGAGGGCCACAACGGCCCGCGGCGATGCGCCGAAGTTGAAAATTCGAGTGGCGTTCGTGAATTCGCTCAGGCTCAACCCTGCGGACGAATGTTCCACGGTGGCACACGCCAGCCCTCCATCGTCGCCGTCCACGAGTAGTTCGCGTCGTCGCCTCAGGCCGAGGTTGGCGAATGCGTCAGCCACAGCTGCGGCTGCGTTCGGGTCATCGAGGGACTCGGCGCTCACGATGGCCGACCACCCTGCCGCTTTGAACGCAGCGACTGCCGACCTGCGGTCGGCGGGGGTTGCAGCAGGGCCAAGTGACCCTGTGTCGCGAACGGACTCAAAGGGTCGTTGCATCAGGACGGTTTCCAGACTCATTGCTGAGGCCGGGTGGCCGAATCGCAGAATCGGCAGGCCCATCACTGCGTCCGACCATCGATTCGTCTTTCGCCATGCAAATTTTAGCCACTCGTAGGCTGGATGAAGGGCAAACTGCGTCCCCGCAGCAAGAAGCACTGAACGGGTGGCAGCCGTATCAGTGGATGCGATGTGGCCGATGTTCACACACTTGAGGTACAGCAGCAGCGATGACACATGGGCTTTGATGGTGCCCTCTGAATCTTCTACCAGGAACGTCGTGGCCAACACGTTCTCCGTGCTGCCGAGGGTGCGCAGCGTCTGTTGCACGTCGGTTGCCGACAACGTCGCAAGCTTCTTGGGGTACAAGAATCCGGACGAGTTGAGAAAGTCCCAGATGCCAGCGACGTGGGACTCGGTGGCGATGGTTACCTCTGGGAAGCGACGCTCCATCTCAGAGTTCACCATTTGCTGGACCTTGCAGCGATCGGGCCCGTCGGGCGGATCGTCAGTCATGCCCCGCTCGATGTCGAGTGGGCGGACAGTGGCCTCTGTCGAGCGCTCGCCGAGATCAAGTTCCAGGGTGGTTTCGTCCAATTTCGTCGCCTTCCTGACAGACCAACTCACCCGCTGACCCAGCAATTCGGCTGTCAGGGCTACAGGGGCGGCCAGGGACGTGTCGGGTGGCGTACCGCTGAGCCTCACCAGAATCGCGGACCCGGCCCGTTGGGGAAGTGCCGACCATTCGAGCACCCGGATGCGCTCGATGCCGCCCTGGCCAAGCTCGCACCACGCGTGCCCCGGCTCAAGGAACACCTGACGGACCCAGCTTTCATCGAGTGAGTCACTCACCAACTGAAATGATCCTCCCGGATCAGCGCACGCGCCCAGACTTCGTTCCACAGGATGAAATCGATGTCCACCTCGGAGTAGCTCCACAAGTGCCGGATAGTTCTCAGGCCCCCCATCCACGAGAACCAATATCCGCGCGTCGGGCGACTCCGTTCGAATATGGTCCAATCGCGTACCGTTCACCTCTGCAGGCTCAACGACGATCGAGGGTGCTTCCCGGTGCTTCACGAGCGATCAGAAGTCAATATCATGCTGTCTCCAACCAGGTAGGGGCTTGGGACTTCCCGCTCACCATACTGCTGGAGGACTGGAGGATGGAAGACAAAAGTGAACCACATGTGCCGACACACCTAGGCTGTGGCTGTGAACCTCCCGCACTGCCGCCCTCCAACGCCAAAGGGAGTATGACCAGGTGACCTCGCCGATTCCCGCCGGAGGTGAGTCTCCGTCGACCTTGATCGAACTCATTGAGGTGGCATCTTCCTCACGTCTCAGCTTCATCGGTGAAACCGGCTCGGTTGAGGCAGGGACGGAAACCTGGTCTGCCGCGGAAACGCACGAGCGTTCGGACTTCGTAGCGGGGCAACTGCTGGCGTGTGGGCTAGAGCCCGGACAGGCGGTCGGCCTACTTCTCGTTGACCATCGAAGCACGGTCCCGGCCTTCCTTGGGTCGCTCCGAGCGGGTCTCATTCCGACGCTGATCGCACCACCCCATCCAGGTGCAGACCTGTCGGAATGGACACATCAGCTCAAGCACCTGGCTGCAATCGGTTCGTTTGTTTCGGTGATCACCACAAATTCGATCGCGGCGCTCCTGCCGCACGATTCGTTGGGTACCCCAACGCTCACCCTGGAGTTCGTCGCGGAGCACGAAAGCGTCAGCGACCGACCAGGGATCGTCCCCGGTGCTGATGCATTTCGACAACGGACGTCCGGAACAACCGGACTTCCCAAACTCATCCGGGTGACACATGCAGCAGCGGTCGCGAACATCAAGGCGATCATCAACCACGGCGTCCGGGCAGGGAGCAATGACCGTTCGGTGAGCTGGCTGCCCTTCTACCATGACATGGGCCTGGTAGGGCAGCTTCTCGCTCCCTTGGCCTCTGGTACTCCAACCTGGTACCTACCCACCACCTCGTTTGCGCGCCGTCCCGCTTCTTGGGGGTCGCTCATGTCGCAAGTGGCAGCGACCGTCTCGTTCGCGCCCAACTTCGCTTACGAGGCGCTGGTTCGGCGGACGAAACCGGCCAAGGTGGCCGGCTGGGACCTCTCCAGTTGGAAGGTAGCCGGATGCGGGGCCGAACCCATCCAACCCGCCACGCTTGAGCAGGTTGCCACCCAACTTGCGCCCGCCGGCTTTCGACCCGAGGCGTTCCTGCCGTGTTACGGATTGGCCGAGACGGTCCTTGCAGCGAGCTTCGGCCGACTTGATGCCGTTCCAACCATCATCGAAGCAGATATTGATGCCTTCGAGGGTGGTGGGATGATCAGGTCCGCCCAGCCAGGCGCCGGAGCAAGAAGATTTGTCAGCTGTGGGCTGCCGTTGGCCGACCATGAGATTCACATCACCGAACCCAATTCCGGTCAGGAACTAGAGGACGGGCTCGTCGGGGAGATCACGCTGTCGGGGCCATCAATCACAGCCGGTTACCTTGGCGACCCAGACGAGAATGCGGCACGTTTTACCGAGGCCGGCCTCCGAACCGGCGACCTGGGCGCCCTCGTTGATGGCGAGTTGGTTGTGACAGGAAGATCGAAGGACCTGATCATCGTTGCGGGCCGCAACATCTGTCCTTATCAAATCGAGCAAACGATCACCGACGCATGTCGGTTGCCGTTCGGAAGGGCGGTGGTCGTCGCCCGATCAAACAACCTCGGGACGGAGGAGGCCGTCCTCGTGACAGATCTACCCAAGACCAATCTCGACGACATGCTGGACGCGTCGCGTGACGCAGTCACAGGAGCTCACGGCATCTCGATTGCCGAAGCGCTGCGATGGCCGGCGGGTCGCTTTCCACGCACCACGAGCGGTAAGACTCGACGGGTCGTGGTTGAGCAATGGGCTGCGCACCAAGACGCAAGTACAGCCACCGCCCAAATCAACTCTGATGAGCCCTAAGACAAGGGAGCCGTGATCACCATGATCTCTACCGTTGAGGAACTCGTATCACTGGTCGAGGAGTGCGCGGCGACGGTGTTGCCTCAAGGCCGACTGAACGCAGAGTTCTCCCCACAGACCAACCTGAGAGGCCTGGCGCGCGACTCCCTCAACCTCTTGGAACTCGTCACCGAGGTTGAAGATCGTTTAGAAATCCACCTGCCGAATGACGAACTCGTCGTCATAGTCACAATCCAAGATCTCTGGCTGGCGATCGAACGAAACCGGTGATTTGGAGCGGGCGTCGGCGAAGAATTCTGCTGCCTTCGTCCTGGTTCCGTGCCCTCACTGCCGGCTTCGGAACCGGCCGAACGCTTGGAGGGTCGATCCCGGACGCGACTCGAGGGCCTCCTCAGCGGTGGCCCTCGATCGTCAGATGATTCGGTGGACTCAGACCAGTTGATGGTCGCTACGCCGGGGCGCTGCCCGGTGATATTTGTGACGCCGGAGCCATGTACCGCACGCCAAGTCTCGCAGGAACTACGCCGGCACCTCACCGCTCACCATCGCCTCCGGCAGAAAACACGCCGTCCTCGCCTGACACGTTCGCAACCGGCGCCTCTATGACGCCGTCGACCAATGGGCATTCTGTGCGATCACGACAAGCCCAGGCTGCCGCCAGTTCTACGGCCAGAACCGAGCATCCGGCGACCTCCACCACCGCGCCCTTAGAGCGCTCGGCAACCGGCTCGTCGGCTACCTCCACGGCTGCATCAGAACAAGCAGCCCCTACAACGAACACACCGCCTGGGCACACCGACAACCAGCCTAAACCCAAGCAGCTGCTTGACACCTTCGGACCCTGGGGTGTCTAGCCGTGCCGACCGTCGGGGTTCTCACGGTGGTCTTTGCCACGACCAACGGCGAAAATATCCAGTCCGTCACCGGTGCCCGTGGCGCTCGTCTTCGCCGGCTGGTGGGCTGTCGGCCCCTTTCTGGCCCTCGCACGAGCCCGGCCCGCACCCATCGCCGCAGCCGCCTGGGTGCTCAGCCTGGACATATCTCTCTTTCTCCTTTACGGACTCTACGACACCTCGCCAACCGGGTCATCCGACGCATGTGGCGAGACGAATCCCGAAGACAAACCGGCCAGGCCTGCGCCGCTTGACAAGGAAGCGTGCAGCAATCCCAAGCGTCAGGGGCGGTCGGTGAACGATCAATTGACTGAACCGGCTGCATTCTGGCGGCTCGTCAGAGCACCACCCACTACCACCGAGCGTTTCTCAAACTGAAACCGGAGCCGTCCTGCGTTGACGCGCCCGGCGGGCACAATGGGCGAGGCGACCCCTGCGGGTCACCAGACTCACGAACGCACTAAATCCTGAAGCGGGGCTGCCCGTGAGTCTTGGCGTACCCATCGATGACCCCACGGTGTCCTGCAGTGTCGACATTACGTTCGGTGTTGAGGAGGCTGATGTCGCCAGTGTTGGTCACGGTAGCGCCACCACCCCACCGCATCGAGATCTTCGTCTGTACTCGTATGCCAATTTGGTTCTTTCCCATGGCTTCACCCGAGAGTGCCACTCGGCCCGACGCTGAGTCCAGCGTTACGCGAAACAGTTGGAAGTACTCATCGTCGCGGGCGTCATGACCCTGACGAGGACCCCCGTTGGTTCCGGTCGTCACCACAAGGAAGATTTGTCCGTCCTGGTCACAAATCAGGCTTGTGCCTGCGCCGCCCCCGATGAAGCAATCGAGTCCAATCTTTCCGTTCCAGATGTCGCAGAGTCCACCGATGCGGTCCGCGGTCCAGTGGTCAACAAAGAGCCATTCTGTGCTTGCGTCAAGAGACCTAGAGGTGGACTGGTAAAACCAGATCCCGCTGCGTCCATAGTTGGCTCCAGAGACGGCGACGAGCATTCGTCCCGACGCGAGTTTCAAGAAACCGCACGATGCGGCAGATTTAGCGGTCAAGATCGCATCGTGGGGTATCTTTGCCGACGTTCCGGCCGCGCCTTCCCCAAGAGTGAGGGTCGACAAGTGTGTGATATCGAAGCCGACAACTTGTAAGAAGTAGACCGCGGCAGGCTGGCCGGGACCCTCCTCCATTGCGACAGCAATAATGTCACCGTGGGCTTGAAGGCCACCTGGGTGAGCATGATTGCCGAATTCGACTTGGTCGATAATGTCAACGTTACTCTCGCGTTCTCCAAACCTAATGCGGGTATTCTTGGATTTGGCGAAGATTCCGTCCGCAACGCCATCGTACGGCTCGGCGAATACCGCGAGGCCGGGGTCCGCGGCGTACGAAACGACAATCCGCCGGTACCTCTTCGAAGAATGGCGTTCGATGTAGTCACGGAGCGTGTCAACCCCCTGAATATGTCCGGACCGGTTGGCGGGGCCGAAATCCCTGGGCAGGCCTCGGGCCGCTGGCATCTCAAGACGGCTCGACCACCGACTAATCCTCATGGACTTCATCTGAGCCACAGGATCCGCAGCAAACCTTGAACAGTCACCATCGTGCGCTTGCACAACTTTGCCAACGAACGGGGCGAGGTCGGCTGCCACCGGAGGGGGATCTGCCCAGACTCCTCGCCACCCATCGATCCCGATACGGCCGGTCTTGTCGACCTCGTCGGCACCAAAGTCGAACCGCTTGTACTCCGACCCCTTGAAGAAGTACGCCTTGCCGTTCGGATGAACCAACACCGCATCTACGCCATCTGCCCAGACTCCTCGCCACCCATCGATCCCGATACGGCCGGTCTTGTCGACCTCGTCGGCACCAAAGTCGAACCGCTTGTACTCCGACCCCTTGAAGAAGTACGCCTTGCCGTTCGGATGAACCAACACCGCATCTACGCCATCTGCCCAGACTCCTCGCCACCCATCACTGCCAATACGGCCGGTCTTGTCGACCTCGTCGGCACCAAAGTCGAACCGCTTGTACTCCGACCCCTTGAAGAAGTACGCCTTGCCGTTCGGATGAACCAACACCGCATCTACATCCATATGTCCTGCCTGCTCATCGACCTAAAGGGTCTCTGAGCTACGTTAGTCAGAGTAGCAAGGGCCGTCAAGGGTCACAAACGGTAATTGCATCGGCCAGCACAACCTAAGGCTTCGCATCGAGACTGGGCCTGCCGCAAGTGCTGGTGATATCTCCTCCGGGTAGTGTGAGCCGACGCTAGAAGCCTGTCGTCATAGCTTGCGATTTAACCTTGGCTTTGGTGAATAAGTTTAGTTCAGGCTGTCTTTTTGATGGCTGGGTGGCGTGGTCTGGGGCCGGATCGGCTGCCTTTGGGGCGGCCTGGTCCTGCTCGGGAGGGTTTTGGTGGGTTGGCTCGGGTGCCGATCGTTGCGGTAAGTGCCCGGAACCCTCTGCGGATGCGTGCGGGTGAGAGCTGGTGGGGTTTGCGGGGTCGTTCCCAGGGGAGTTTGTGGTCGGCGATGAGGTGTCGGGCGAGCCGGAGTTGGGTGTAGGCGGCTGCGATGATCCAGGTCCACCGGTCGGCTTGTTCGGGGGTGCAGATCGAGGGGGTGACCCAGCCCAGAGTGTTCTTCGCGAACCGGAAGGAGTGCTCGATGTCGAAGCGGTGCAGGTAGGCGCGGGCACAAAGGTCGAGGTCGGGTTGCCCGGGTCCGGACCACCAGAGCCACAAGGTCTTTTTGGTTCGGCTGGTCGGTTTGGGGAGGTGTTCGACCTCGACGCGGATGATGGTGCCCTCGACGATGGGGAGCGTTTGATGGTTGGTCCAGTGGCCGCGGCTGTTGAGGCGGGGGTGGAGTTGTGACCAGGCATCGATGGTGATGGTCCCGTAGCGGAGATCGTTGGTGGTGTGGGTCTGCTCGGGTGGTGCCCAGGTGGCGGGGTTCGAGCACTTGTGGCGGGGACCGTGGCGGGGTGGCCGTCCCCCGGGAATGTGTCGACGCGGAGTAGTAGAAACCGCGTTCGGGGCTGGTTTCGGCGTCGCATCGGGCCCACGTCGACGCGTCAACGGCGAACACCCGCCGTTCCGCATCGGGCAGGTTCGCGATCAGCAGGCTCTTGAGCGCATCGAAGCTGATGTGGCCGTCGTCGAGGGCCTTGTAGAGGCTGCCGTGTGACCGGCGGAACTCGCCTTCGAGGCTCAACATGGGCACCGACGTGACCCGCCCTGGTGTGCACAACACGGCGTCGCACAGCTCGAGGAGGGTGTCGGACCAACGGCCGAAACAGTCGATGAGTCCGGTGCGGAACCGGCGCAACTCCAGTGCGGTGTCGGTCATTGGTGCCCCCCTGTCACGATGGTCGCCAGTGGTATACTGTCGATCGGTCAAGGGGTGGATGGTCTGCAAGAATGTGCCCGGAGGAGCCAACGATGAGCCGACCGAACAAACGAGACATCACAGCTCACGAACGGATCAGCGAACAGCTGGCCGAAGCCGCTGCCGGGTACGCGTTGCCGGGCACGTTCCTGGAACGCAACACCAGCTGCAACAAGGCCGGGTGTCGGTGCATGGCCGACCCGCCCCGACTTCATGGGCCCTACTACCAGTGGACCCGCAAGATCGACGGCAAAACCAAGACCACCCGGCTCACCGTCGAACAGGTCGAGCGCTACCGGCCCTGGTTCGACAACGCCAAAACCATCCGGGCACTCACCGCCGAACTCGAAGCCCTCTCACTCGATATCGCCTCCACCACCGAAGACTGGAACTGAACGCCACCCACCCTCACCGAGGTTTAATCGCAAGCTGAGATCGCGTCGACTGGCAGCGCAGCGCCAAGAGCCGTCCCGACGGCGACGCTCAAGAGGTGGGTCACCGCCGTGGCTGCTGTGATGGCGGCCAGAACCGTGAGGGTCCGGTAGCGGGGAGCGAAGGTCATCGCCATGAGCTGGCTCTTGTCCCTGAGCTCTGCCAACGAACACCATGCAGCCACCAGCTTCCAGCGAGCCTCCCACCGGCCAGGTCCCTTACCGCGGTTCATCAACGAGTGCGCCGATTCGTCCTCGGAGAGCAGAGTCGTTGCCGAGTCGGCTGGCGATCTCCTCGATGCCTGATCCAAGTTGGAGTCTGGAACCGGCTGGAAGTCAACGGCCGGGAAGACAGCCGTTATGAGCGGCTCGATGTCCACGAGTACTTGACGAATCAAGGTGCCGGTCTGATCGTTGGGCTTGGGGCGAATGCCTGGATCGTGGCACGGCACGCTGCTCTGCGCAGGTGACCGGAGTGCTTATCTGTGGTGTATCTGTTCCGATACACTAGGAACATGAGCGCAGCTGAGCTGATTTCTTCCCGCCGCCGTGAACTCGGACTGTCACAAGGACAGCTAGCCGAACTGACCGCTACGTCCCGGGAACGCATCAATACCTACGAACGCGGGCATGTCAGCCCGAGAACCGACACTTTGGCCAGGGTCATGCAGGCCATGCAGGTCGACCTTGCCGCCATACCGGCCATGACCTTTGAGGAGCGCCGATCGATCGCGCTCAGCACGGCGGTGGCAGAGAAGCTCCGAAGTGACCCCACGAAGGTGATCGCCAAAGCACGCGAGAGCATTGCAAGCATGCGTTTGGTTGGCCGTCACGAGCAACCATGGGTTGATGTTTGGGAATCGCTGCTGGACCTCGGCCCCGGACCGGTCGGCTCGCTCTTGACGTCCGCCGACCAGTTCGCCCGCGACCTTCGGCAAAGCTCTCCCTTCGCTGGCGTGCTCACAGAGGACGAACGTCGGCGTGCCGTGAGCGGTCTGCGACGATGAACCTCGAACAGTTCCATCACAGCATCCGGGCAGCGCGGGACGTGCTCCGCCACGAGGGTGCCAGCGGAGCGATCGTCATCATGGGATCCCAATCCATTCTCGCCTCATATTCAGCGACCGTCCTCGACTCCCGACCCATGATGTCGGCAGAGGTGGACATCATGCCGATTGCCGCCGATGCTGCCGAGGTAGAGCGGCTGTCGGACCAACTCGACGGCTCGCTTGGGCAGGAGCCACGTTTCCATGAGTCGTTCGGGTTTCACGTCGATGGCATTTCCATCAACACGTCGGTGCTCGAGGGTTCATGGTTCGACCGGCTGATCCCCGAGGTCGAACAAAGGTCCGGCGCAACCGGCTGGTGTCTGGACCCGCACGACCTCGCCGCAGCGAAACTGATCGCAGGGCGAGCAAAAGACATCGAATTCGTCGACACGCTCGTTGCCAGTCGGCTCATCGACCCCCATACGGTCCGGGAACTGCTCCTTGTGATCAGCGATGTCCGCTCCGACAGGGCGCTAGAGCACCTCGACCGACTCGCTGCTCATGGCCTCCCAGAGTCACAACGACACCGTTGGCACGCCAACCGAACCCAAGCGATCGCCGACCGACGCGCCCGAACCACCGAAGAGTCTCCCGCACCCGCCCTTAAACTCATCTCCCATCGACGGGAGTAGTGGGACTATCAGATACCAAAGGTCCGGCACTTCGTCGGGACTAGCCAGATTGCCGAGTGACGCCTGATCAAGGTCGGCCTGGATCCTCGTTGGCGAGCGGACCCTCGGCGCTCTGGTCACCACTGCAATTGCAACGGTCTGGGGTATTCGGAAGGTAAATCGAATCCCTGATCTGGAAGCAATAGCGTGAACTGGATCCCGACCCTGCCGGGCAAGAGTGGTTCACGTACTACGTCTCAGCCCCTGGCTCCTCGATGGATCCGTACGGATCGGCCGAACGATCAACACCCCCGAACATCGTCCGAGATGGGTGATGTTTGGACCCCGGCGACCCGCCACACTTCATACAGGCGCTTGCTTCACCATGAGTGGCCGTCCCGCACACGAGTTTCCAGAGGAGCGATTTCCATGAGTACGTCTAATCAGGCGACACCCGGCTTCAACCATTCGATCCCCGACAAGATCCTCACGCCGAACAAGGTGGAGACGTCGATTGGTGGTCTCGAGTTCTTCGACGGGATCCCGACCGACGACACAGCCACGGCAGTCTTCGATCATCTCGACCGTATGCGCGGGGTCGAGACATTCCTCAACGGCATCCCCGCCACGTCGATCCAGGGTTTCCGCGAAGGTTTCGCCGACATCGGGGTGAGCTCCTGCAACCAGGTCTCCTTGTTCGCCATGCTGGACTCGAACTCGCTGTTCCTCACCGGCAACACCGACACCGTCTACGCCCTCACCACCTTCGACCTCAGCGACACGGGCCCAATCGTCATGGAGATCCCCGCCGGGTGCGGCCCCGGCACCGTCGATGATGCCTACTTCCGGTTCGTCACCGACATGGGCGCACCGGGCCCGGACCGCGGCGCCGGCGGCAAGTACCTCATCCTTCCGCCCGACGACCCGAGCGACCTCCACCCGCCCGTTGGTGGCGCCGAGGCGGTCGTTGACGGTGAGACGTACTTCGTTGCCCGATCGACGAGCTACGTCAACCTGGTCGCATTGCGCGGATTCCTCGTGGACGGCTCGCCCGACGCTGCGATCGCCATGTTCACCGACGGGGTCAAGATCTACCCGCTCGACCAGGCAAAGAACCCGCCCAAAATGGAGTTCACCAACCGCTCCGGAGCCGATTTCAACACCATCCACGCCAACAACTTCGACTTCTACAAGGAGCTCCACACAGTCATCGAACGGGAACCGATCTCGTTCCTCGACCCAGAACTCCGTGGGCTGTTCGCCTCGATCGGCATCCAGAAGGGCAAGCCGTTCGCGCCCGATGAGCGGATGACAAAGATCCTCACCGACGCAGTTGCGATCGGCAACGCCACCGCTCGGGCCCTCTCGTTCCGACCGAGGGACGAGAGCAGCTACGCCTACCCGAACAGCGGTTGGTATTACCCCGCTCCCGGGGGCAGCTACGAGTGGCTCAAGGACGGCGGGGATGGCGGCCGCAACATGGATGCCCGCACCATCATGTTCTATCAAGCGACTCTCAACACGCCGGCGATGATGATGAAGATGGTCGGTGTCGGGTCTCAGTACGCAGGAGTCGCGACCGACAGCGCCGGCAACCCATTCGATGGCGGCAAGTTGTACCGGCTCACGCTTCCGACCGACATACCCGCCAAAGACTTCTGGTCGATCGTCGTGTACGACCCCCAGACCCGATCCGAGCTGCAGACCACCCAGCCGTTGCCCAGTATGAACAACAAGCGCGACGACCTGGTGGTCAATCCCGACGGCTCCGTCGATCTGTACTTCGGGCCGACGGCACCGGATGGCGACAAGGTGAACTGGGTCGCGACCGTTCCTGGCAAGAGCTGGTTCACGTACCTGCGTCTCTACGGGCCGCTCGACGCGTGGTTCGATCAGACCTGGCGACCGAGCGAGGTCGAACTGATCGACTGATCTCGGCCGGGTCAGCGGCGAGCAGGCCGAACATTCGTGACTCGGGCGCTGGGAGTGCCGTGGCAACCCGCCGATCAGGCCCTGAGGCCGTCACTGAGTATCTCGGCCGCGCCGACGATGCAAGAGCCCACTGTCGCGGACATGCACCTTCGGCGACCGCACTTGACGCTTGCCGACATTGGTATGCCACGGTTGGAGCTGCCGGAAGACGAGCGCGTCGGACAACGCGTCCAGATAGCGGCGGACTGTGGGCTCTGAAACGGCGAGGCTGCGGGCCAGCTCGGCACCATTCCAGGTCTGGCGCTTGTAGGAGGTCGCGTCGATCTCGATCCGTTCGAGCCCTGCGAGCCGGTCAACCTGCCCGTCGATCTCGACCTGGATCCGTTCGATAATCCCACCAACCGTCGGCCAGCCGATCCGCATCGACTCGGTCACCGCAGTTTCGATGTTGCTGCAGCGAGCCAACCGACCGTGTCCTCAAAACCCCGGGTGAACCTCGACCCGTGACGGGCCCACGGCACACCTCCGACGCAACAACACCATGGGTCCGGCAACGCACGGTTGTACGGCCCCGGTCATAGCCAGGTGACCGGCGGCTACACACCCCGCACCGTCGACGGGCGTTACGCCGCCGGTGGACCGTTGCGACGATCTCCTCGACATCGGGATCGAATTCAACGGACTCGATCACCACCCCCCTGCCGGAGTCCTCGAACCCCAACACCCGATGCCATAGATTCTTCGCCGAAGCCGCTCCTTGTTTCCCCGGACCTACACAGCCCGAAACCTAGAGAGGGAGCGGCTTCGTTCCTCACATCCCTGTCACCTCAACCCACGCGAACGACAAGAGAGCCAGATTTTTGGAGAACTTCGAGATGGCGTCGGAGGCTGACACCGATCAGCTTCTGTCCCTGGGCATTGAGTTGCGAAACCCATTTGTCACCGTTCTTGCCGACCTCGCCGGCGAAGTCCGAAACGCCCGGGATCAAAACCACGACCATCAGCGCAATGAACAACACCAGCCCTGCGTAGATCGCCCCACATCACCGAACACATCCTCCCGAACCCCAACCAGTCCGGGTAGTCGCTTCGATGCCACACCCACTTGTTCAGCCAGGCCGGGGGGGCTCACCGACTGGGCTGCGCCGGCACGCGCCGCTGCGACGACATCCTCCGGCATCTCGCCTGGTGCACCGTGCCCGCTCGACGCATCTGCCCCATCGGACGCCTGGTCGTCGACCATCACGCTCGCCCCTCGTTCACATCCGTCTCCATCATCGGGCCAACGTTTCCACGCCGCTGGCGGCCCGACTTCATCCGATACGGGTGATGCGAATCCAGCGTTCTGGGACTCAAGCTGGCTCCACGAAGAGACTGAAGCCCCTGAGGCATCAGGGGCTCCCAACAAGGAGAGGTCACATGGCCAAGGCAGACGGAATGTTTCTCTTCATCGGCACGTACGCTGATGAAGCGGCGGCCCGAGACGATTACGCGATCGTCAAGGACCTCCACGCGGAAGACGTGGTCGGCACCTACGACGCCGCCGTGATCACCAAGGACGCGTCCGGCAAGGTTCACGTCAACAAGGACGAGATGGCCACGCGCCACGGCGGTTGGGGTGGCGCCGCAGCAGGGGCCGTGATCGGCATTCTTTTCCCGCCCGCGATCATCGGCTCTGCCGTTGTCGGTGGCGCCATCGGCGGGATCGGCGGTCACCTCTGGCGTGGCCTTTCCCGATCCGATGTCAAGGAACTCGGTGAGCTCATCGACTCCGGCGAAGCCGCCTTGATGGTCATCGGTGCCAGCACCCTCGAGGCCGCCCTCGACAAGGCCAAGCTAAAGGCCGAGAAGCACGTCGCCAAGCAGCTCGGGGTCAGCACCCACGACGTCGACGCCGCCGTCCAAGAAGCGACCTCCGAAATCAGCTGACTTGGACGCTGACGTCATCAACGCAGTGCGGGCTCCCTCAATCCGGCCGAGAACATCAAGGCCGAGAGTGAACTGTGCGGGGTCCGCACTCGTTGTGATCACCCATCCAACGAGTGCTGGCCCCGGGCTCTTGCTGCGGACCGGCGATTCACCACCTCAAGGCTGATATGGAACTACTTAAGGCATTTGGCCTGGGAACGCTCGCTCAGGCGTCGCTGTTGCTCGCCGGGCTCGTCGTCTGCTGGGTGAAGGTTCCCACGCGGATCGTCGGCATACTTGCTGGGTTCGGCGCAGGGGCGATGATTTCAGCGGTCGCTTTCGACCTCCTCCCCGAGGCGGAAGTGCACATCGCCATGTGGCAGACGGTGCTGTGGATGCTCATCGGCGTCGGAGTCTTCCTGCTCGGCGACTACGTGGTCGACAAGCGCTTCGGCAGTGAGGGCGCCGGCGGGGCGATGGGCATCGTCGTCGGCTCCGTGGTCGATGGGGTCCCGGAATCACTCATCTTCGGCATCCAGATCGGCATCGGCGCAACGATCAGCCCCACCTTCCTGGCAGCCGTGTTCGTCTCCAACATTCCGCAGGCCATCGCTCCTTCGGCGGACCTGGCCGGTCGCGGCTGGGGTCCGGCGAGGTTGGGGCGGTTGTGGGTGATGGTCGTGCTGGGCTGTGGCGTGGCGGCCGGCCTCGGGTATCTCCTGACCACGGCCACCTCCGACGCATACGGAGAACGAGCGGCAGCCCTCGCCGCCGGCGGGTTGCTCGCCATGTTGACCAACTCCTTGATCCCGTTCGCCTACGAGCGGGGCAAGCAGCTGGCTGGGGTCGCCACGGTCGTCGGGTTCTGCCTCACGCTGCTGGGGACCTGACGAGCCGCCAAAGGCCGCCGGTTTGGTTCGCCGGTAGCAAAAAGGTGAACTGGATCGCGACCGTGCCAGGCAAGAGTGGTTCACGTACAACGTGTCTACCGGCCGCTCCACGCGTGGTTCGGTCAGACCACTTTTAGGAGGACACGCCACACTCCTCATGTGAGCAGTGATCATCGCCCGCGCCGCCGTCGGGCGAACAAGACGCACTAGCGGGAGCCCTTCCGTGGCGGGACCTGACAACAGCAAGGTCTAGGTCGTCGCTCGGGCCGCTGGGCGGCTCGTAGCCTTCGACGAAGCGATGTTCAGGTTGATTGGATTCGAGTAGGTAGAGTGAGTCTGTACGGGTGGGGTGCTAACCGAACTACACGAGGGGCGACCGATGTCGAGAACACTTCGAATGATCGTGGCGATGATCGCACTGGCGGCGACGTTCGTCGTGGCCAACCAGCCGGCCGGAGCCCAGGACGACACCCAAGCGTCGCTCTGCGTGCCGCTTGAGGCAGTCATCGATAGCTCCCAACAGATTCAGTTCGCCGACGCGGCTGGCATCGCGGATACTGGCTATGTGGGCGAACTGATCGTTAGGTTTCGGCCGAGCGCCCCCAGCGATCTGCTCCCGTTGCTGGACGAACTGGATGCGTTCGTCGACGACGTGTCCGACGAGATCGCTGCGGCCGGTGGCATAGGCGTCCTGACCAGCGAACAGCGGGCCGACCTTCAGCAACGAGGCGCTGCGGCGATCGCCCCGATCGTTTCCTACCACGACGTGAACTGCCCAACTCCATCAGCGCAGCTCTCCCCAGAATGTTCGACGGGCCCGCTTCGAGTTCCCGCCCTGCTGATCGTGCGACCCGGGTCTCAGCCGGTCGACGTCGTGGCCGGATCGGTTGAGGCGACCCTCGATGCGTTTGTTGTGCAGATGATCGTGGTGCCGTCCAATGTCGGTGTCGATGACGTCACGTTGAACGGCGAGTCGGCCGGGGTGTCCGTCGTTGACGGGCCGGCCTGCCCATCCGCCGACTTTCTGGCGCAGATGGCCATCACGTTCCAGGTCCACTTCACGCCCGGATGCGCCACGTCGAAGCCGCCGGTGGCTCCACAGCTCGAGGTGACCGAGCAGTATCCGGGCAGATTTCCATTTCCGTTCACCGTCGACCTTGTGGCCGACGGCGAACTGTTCACCGTCGACTATCCCAAGAACCCCTCCATCGAACTCCCGGCCAACGCCGTGGCGCCTAGGGAGCTGACCTTCGCCGGCATCCCGGTCAAGGTGATCGTGGAACCGCTCGGCTGCGACCCGCCGTCGAGCGGCGCCAATCCATCGTCGGCAAATGATGGGGCCCCGAACGGCGTCCCACTCGCTCCCAAGTTCACCGGATGAGCCCGGCGATCCGACCCTCCCGCAGTCGGGCCGGTTCCTGGCTCACCCTTGGCGGCTGAGCCACTCGATTAACGTGATCGGCCGTCACTTGGCCCGACCGACCCCCGAGTTGAGGGGGTGGCCGTCCTGCTGAGCTGGCACCGTGCGGAGGCCAAGCGTATGGCCGCCGCCGCAGCTTGAAGCGCTCGACACCTGGGCGCCGCCGTGGGGGCCACCCGACGCGTTCGAGCGAGACCAGACGCGATTGGAACGCATGGGAACACATCGCCCCGGTACGCCATCGAATAGACCACGATCTTCGCCATGCCCAACCAGCCTTTGGGACTGCCGCGTGATCGGTTGACGTCGCGGTGGACAGGCAGCTGAGCGGCTCTGAGGTGACCCCTTCGCAGTGGTCTGGCTGGCTGGGTCACCCAACGGGGACCCCTCAGCCGCCCGGTAGGGCGCAGTTCGCACCGAGTCCCAGCGACACTCCTAGCTGTTCGAAAGTGAACCAGTTTGTGGCCCGTAAGTGGCCCGCCCATTTTTTGAATAGGCGTCGGATCCTTCAAAATCCTTGCAATTGCAGCGCTTTGGAGCCCGAGAGGAGAATCGAACTCCTGACCTGCGCATTACGAGTCAGTCCAGTTAGGTAGTAGGAGATCGTGGGGCCTGGTACCAAGCGGGTTTTCGGGCGCTCGCAACACCAGATACCACCTCCTACCGCGCGATACACCGGAGAATGTGGACCAATTGTGGTCTGTGCCGAGGCGGTCGATCGACCTAGCGTGCCCCCATCAGCGAGCTGCGCAGGCGGGCGCCCGCAGTGACACGTCGACGCAGTTGCCGAGGAGGTTGCTGACGTCATCCAGCGGAGGTTTGCTCTGCCTCATCGACGAGTGCTTGAAGCCATTGCACAGCGCTATCAAGTGGGCGCACGTCGAGGCCTTCGGAGGCGGCTTGATAGCGGTCGTCCCAGCCCGGCCATTCACGCACTTCCGGCGGCCATGGCGACACCCGCCGGGCGGCAAAGAGTCTTCGGCCGATCCTGGCCACCTCCCTGAGATCTGGAGGGTCGACACCTACAAGTATCTGGAGGTCGACGAGATCGTGGGCGCGTTCGTTGCCGCCTTGCCGGTTCGGTGTCGTGCAGGCGTGGAGCTTCTGCGCGACCTGGTGCTCGACAGCGAGCACCGCAACGGGCTCAGGAGTCGGGAACCCAAGTCGTTCGATGACCTCAGCGATCCCGGCATCCAGGGCCAACGCAGGTGCTGCGGTCGAGCCGACCTCGTCGTGTCCCAACTCGAATTCAATCGTCACGTATGACTGCCCGGCATAGGCCAGCTTCACTTCGAAGGGGTGCATCACGTACTCGCCGGGAACGTCAGGCGGATCAGCAGGAGTCCGATCGACAAGTCGTCCGGTGAAGCCCTGCCACCCGTCGGCCAGGTGAGCGGACAACTCGGCCGCATAAGTTTCGACGGTGTGATCGGCCCCTCGAGTGGCATCGAGGTCGCGTGTAACTCGGCTCGCGTGGTCGCCGGTCCGGAACTTGATTGCGGCGCCGCCCTTGACCACCCCCGCTGGCAACAGCTGGGCGATCACCGTGTGGGCAAGAGAGGTGCGAGTCCGGAGTTCGTTGAGATCGAGCGCGTCGCAGATGTTCCTGAGACGCTTTTCGAGCGACACCCGGTGGGCCGGAGGCCCTTCGTAGGAAGGAATACTCATGCGGCTCCTTCCAACTCGGCACGAAATTCTCGCTGTTCTGCGACGCTGAGCAAACCATCACGCCTGGCATCGTCGACCGCTACCAGCAGCCGATCTGACATGACCGTGTCTCGACAGGTTCGGATCGCGTGGGCGACCGTGGCCGACGGGATCGACTCGTAGGAGGTCAGGTCACCGTCGGGCAGCGTCTCGCGCTCGATGGCGATCCATTTCGGAAGCTGGGCTCGGACACGCCGCGACGTGCCCACGCGAACAACCTGGGGGTTGACCTGCCCTAGTTCGTGCAGCGCCAGAACCGCATCGCCCGTGAGGTGTGCATCCCCGCCCACACGAGCAACCGCCTCGAAGAACCGATCGAACCGCGTCGGCGGAAGATCATCAAACCGATAGAGGCCATAGGCCACATGACGGATCTGCCCACGAGCCGCCAACTTGCCCAACTCAACGACCGGAATCTCGAGATCGTGGGCGTCAGCGGCACGCACGTACCCATACTGGCCGACAGCGAAGTCCCACAACCGTCGTCGATACGATTCCGCCCTCATGGCGCGACATTACCACTAACAGTATGGTTGCGTCACGGCTGACTGAGGTCAGTGACACCTGAGACCCGCACAACACCACTCCCGGAATTCGCCCTCAGCACCCCTGCGACTGCAACGGTTTTGGGTGATCGGGAGGAGAGTCGAACCCCTGGACTGGGAGTTTCTCGTCAGTTTCTGCGGGTCGTAGGAGTTGGTAGGCGCCGGTACCTGCCACCGGTTGGGGCGACCGCACCACCCGGTACCACTCCCTACGGCTCAATACGAGGAGTATGTGGACTGATTGTGGACCGAGCCATCCGCGGCTCTGCGTTAGAGTCCTCAGACCGCTGCAATTGCAAGGTTTTTGGAGCCCGAGAGGAGAATCGAACTCCTGACCTGCTCATTACGAGTCACCCCAGAAGAGTCGTAAGAGCCGGTAGGGCCCGGTACTGTTGAGCGCCATGCCTGATGAGCATGGGGGCCAGGGTTTGAGACACGTTGCGTGAGGACGGGGTCGTCCTCACCATCATGTCCACCCTGAGCGAAGGGGCAATCAGGACGAACCGACCGTTCTGGCGGTGAACGCCAATCGGAGGTCAGGCTTCAACACGAACTCGCCCTCCCCGCCGGCCGTCTC
The DNA here is from genome assembly GCF_000299415.1 of Candidatus Microthrix parvicella Bio17-1. Lineage (NCBI taxonomy): Bacteria > Bacillati > Actinomycetota > Acidimicrobiia > Acidimicrobiales > Microthrixaceae > Candidatus Neomicrothrix > Candidatus Neomicrothrix parvicella. The sequence continues at coordinate 8,991 of NZ_AMPG01000007.1, read as the reverse complement.
GACGGCCACACTCAAGGAATGCTCTTCTTTGCTGTTCGTGCTCGATCCCGAAGCCGCCGCCACCCGCGTCGCGGATGGCGTCCAGCCCTGCCCAGCGTCGGACTGCTCGGGATTCTTCCAACCCTGGGGCTCCGCACGAACCCGACCGGTGCGGCTTCTCGGTGGTGGCACCGACTCGGTGACCCCACGACGCGCACGCTGCCGTCAATGCGATCGCACCCACGTGTTCATCCCAGTCCGGGCGTTCCCGAGACGCACCGACAGCATCGAGACCGTCTGGGCGGCCCTCGCCGCCGCCGCTCAGGGGCTGGGACACCGGAAGGTAGCCGAACAGGTCGGGGTGCCCGCCACAACGGTCAGAGGCTGGCTGCGTCGAGCACGGGCCAATAGCGACATCATCGCGAATCGAGCCAGAATCTTCCGGTCCGACCTGGAGCGCTACAAGCCCGATCATCTTCCAAAGTTCGACACGCCGCTGGCGTGCATGGTCCACACGGTCGCCGGTGCAGCATGCGCGTGGAAGCGGCGCTTCGGAACAGCCCCACCGGTGCCCGGCTTGACCGGCACCCTTCAGCAGATCGGGTCGTTCATCACCGGCGGCTGGCTGCTGATCGCGAACGTGCCCCTCTCAAAGCAGTGGTGGAGACCCGGCTGACACCCATCCCGGTCTGCTTCGTCGCGCCCGAGAACCCGCCAACGACAGTTCCGATGAGGACGCACACCCCAAATCCATCCTCACCATGAGTGTCCAGCCCATCCTCATCCAAGCTGGCGGTCAACAGGTACCAAGCGGATTTCGGGGTCCTCCCGACAACAGATACCACCCCCTACCGCGCAATACACCGGAGAATGTGGACTAATTGTGGTCTGCGGGCACATCCATTCGGCACCGCTACCGACTCTTGGCGAGCCCGCGTATCAAGCGATTCCGGAACAGCCATGACTCCAGATACCACCCGCGCTGTGTGCCGGGGCTTGGGACCCGTCGGTGGCCCGATCTCCACTGGTCTGGCTAAGCAGACCGAACGTAAGATCGCCCCCTTGCCCATGCGAGCTCGGAGTCGCCACCTCCCAAGGGCCCGCCGAGTCAGAACGAAGGACAAATTGAACGACGTCGCAGACCCCGGCATCTTGGGAGCGGCCAGCGCTCCTGCTTTCAGCAGTGCAATGGTTGAGGGGCTCGACGACCTCACGCTGGCCCACATGGTTAAAGAGCGCTGCGAGGCAGCGCTTTCCTACGCCGAAAATAGAGGTCCGAAGTGGCGTCGGCTCGCCAGTCTGACGAAGCTTGCTTCACTCGCGTTGTCCGCTGCAGCGACAGTCATTCTCGGTCTTTCCTCGCTTAGCCCTTTGGCGGCCGCTGGTTTTGTATGTTCGGCCCTTGTAACGACTCTCGGGGCCATCGAGCCCTATTTCAATTGGAGATCTCGCTGGGTGCTAGCGGAGAAGGCACTCCACGAATGGCATCGAGTCGATGACGACCTCGAGCTCTATGTGGCGGCGGCGCGACCGATCGACCGTGAGATGCTTCTGGAATTCGATCGTCGACGAGCTGCGACGTGGAACGATTTTTCTGAACAGTGGCTCGTCGCCCGCCGCTCTGCGCCCTCCGAGTCCGGCTAATCCGGTATCAAGCAACATTCATCTTGCACCCTGATCGTGTCCGTGCAGGCTCTTACCCCGCTGTTGATCGAAAGTGGAGAGCCTGCTTCCAAGGTCGCCGCGACAGGGCGCCATAGACGAGCGCCTGAACGAGGGTGCATCCACACCTCTGCAATCGCTACCGTGAGGGGTCCCCGTTGAGTGGTCCATTTGGGCCACTACGAAGGGTCACCTCAAGTGGACCTTTCCGACTCGCAGGAGACACGCGTGACAGGTCCAGGCGTGCGGCGGAACTCTCTCGGCTACGTTCGCCGGATGGGTATTCTCGGCGCACCAGCGCTTCAATGACAACGGTCAGGCAGCCACTCGGATTTTTTGCCGAGTCAGCCAAGTGGCTGCCGGCGAAGAGAAGGCGCTTCGACGACTCCTGTGAGGGGTTCCCGCAGAACGTTCCGATCTGGTCGGAGCAATTCGATGCAGTCTGGTCATGGCACGACTGGCCCAATCGTCCAGTCGGCCTTCCGGACACTGGAATTGATCCCGTTGCGCTAGAGCGGGGTAGTGGTGACATCGTTGCCGTGCAGCGCAAGTTCTACGCGCCAACGGCGTCGTTATCTTGGCAGAACACTTCGATGTTCGTGGCGTTCTTGTCTCAGGTCGAAGGATGAGCAGCGACGAGTTCCCGGTTGTTGTCCGTGACGGGTACATAGCGGACCTTCGGAGGGTCCTGGCGCTCCTCAAGCAATCGAAGTCCACTATCGGATTTCTCCCGGATGCGGCTGTCGAAGAGAGGCTCCGAAAAGGAACCCTTCTCGTCGCATCTATCGACAACCGGATCGTGGGCTACCTCCTCTTCGACCTCGTCGATGACACCGTCGCAATTCGTCAGCTCGCCGTCGATCGGGCAGCCCGAAACCTCGGTGTCGCAAATGCGCTGATGGACGAGCTCGTCTCTCGTTACGAAGGGTCGCGACGCGGGATACGACTGTGGTGTCGCCGTGACTACCCGGCCAACGAGGTGTGGCACCGCCTTGGATTCAGTCCGCGCAATGAGCGCAGCGGCCGGGGCAAGAAGACCACGGTCCTCACTCTGTGGTGGAGAACCTTCGGACAGCCTGACCTCTTCAGCCTGGCGCGCGACGAGGACGACCGTCCCCTGGCGGCCCTCGATACGAACCTGCTCATCAGAGGAGCAGACGGCGACTCGGAGGTCGTCGAGGACCTTCTCGCCGACTGGGTGCGTGCCGAAGTCGCGTTCGAAGTAGTCGATCACTCTCTTGTCGAGATCAACAGGCACGGCGAGGACGAGACGCGGAAGCAACACGTTCAGTACGCGAGTTGCTTTGACAGCGTTCGCTACGCACCCGAGGTTGCCGAGAGTCTGCTCAAAGCCGTCACTGCCGTCCTCGGTAGTGCTGCGAAACCGCATCAGGACGACATCCTCTTGGCGACGCGCTCAGCAGCCGGCGGCGCTCAGTGGTTCGTGACCGAAGACGCCCCCTTTCGCCGCGCGTGCCGTGACGCCCTAAACGATGTTGCGGAGATCGACGTCGTGTCATTGCCTGAGATGCTCATCGCTGCCGATCGTTTAACGCGAGACGAGACCTACCACGGGCGGTATCTACAAGGCACTGAGATTGAAGTTCGAGAAGTGGAAAGCGGCGACCTCGACATCCTCGCTGAGGCGTTCCTGAACCAGAAGGCTGGGGAGACATACAAAACCTGGCGCAACCACCTTGGCAAAATCGCCACCGACGTCGGGAGCACCCTCATCCGAGTCTTCAGCGACACCGAGGGTCCACTGGCGCTTGCTGCGATCACCGAAGGGGATGTGCTGAGCGTACCGATCTGCCGAGTCCGTCGGGGCCCAGCTGAGCCAACGCTTGCCCGTCAGCTATTGGGCTGGCTGCGAAACCACTGTGCGCAGACCTCATCGATCGCCATCGAAGTGACGGACCCCAACCCGGGACAATGGATCGAAAATCGGCTTACGAGCGAAGGGTTCTTCGAGGCAACCTCACCGACAGCGGTTCCGATCAGTGGAATCGTCACCTTCAATCAGATCGCTGATGTGCTCGACACATACCCACTCGGTTCACCCAGCTTCAGCGCCCAAGCCGACGACATTCGTCAACTGGCAAAGACACCAGCAGCAGCGCACTCCCTCGAATGCGCGTTCCATCCGGCAATCGTCATCGACACCGCGCTGCCCACGATCCGGGTGCCAATCAGCGCCCACTTTGCCTCCGAGCTCTTTGATCACGTCTTGAACGAGGGCCAGCTGTGGCGACGGGATCGAGCCGTCGCACTGCGTAGGGAACACGTCTACTTCCGCACTCCGACGGCAACCGCTCTACTTCATGCACCGGCGCGCCTACTTTGGCAAGTCACGGGTCCGAAGCGCCACGGAGGCGGTGCGCTGCGAGCGCGGTCGATTCTCGACGAGACGGTGGTTGGCGACGTCGATCAGTTGATGAACCGGTTCTCGCATCTCGGAGTTCTCAAACGTGACGAGATCGCAGCCATGGCGAAAGAGGGCAAGGTCATGGCGCTGAGGTTCTCGCACACCACGGTCTTCCCGCATCCAGTGAGCCTTGACGAGTACCGTCGCATCATGGATGAAGTCGAGCCGGGCAGAGGTCTGACGCACGTCGGGCCACAACCCGTAACCGAACAGATGTTCCTTCGACTTACTAGGGTCGCCGAATGACATCTCCGCTCGTCCTGCTGTCGGTTCGGTCTCCCCACGTGGACCGTTTGCTGTCCGGCGAGAAGACTGTGGAGTTCCGTCGTCGACCATGGCGCGTAGCTGACGGAGCAACCGTGTTGCTCTACGGTTCTCGGGACTGGCGGGCCATCGTCGGGTCGATGATTGTGAAATCGACCACAGTTGGTTCGCCATCGGCAATGTGGACGGCCCATGGTTCAAAGTCGGGCCTGGCACGCAGCGAATACCGAACGTATTTCGCCGGGGCAGGCGTCGCCGTTGCTATCGAGGTGGGGGGCGTCCGATGCCTAGAGGAGCCGCTGACGCTTGAGGAACTGCGTCGTCGTAGCCCAAGTTTCCAGGTCCCACAGAGCTATCGGTTCATGCCAGCGGAAGAAGTTGCAGTCGTACTGAACGGTGAGCGCGTAGCGCTGTTTGCTGCCCAAAACGGCGCTAAATACTGACGGTTATAGCGAAAGCGAGTCGAGACGTGGTGGCTCCCGCCTATTGAGAGGGCCCCTTCGGTAGTGGTCCGGCTGGCGGGGCCGCTCAACGAAGACCCCTCAGCCGCCCGGTAGACGCTCGGCATCTTAAGGCGGGCACCACCCATGACCTGTCGCAGCCTGGCACGCCGGGCGCAGATCGCATCGAGCCCCAGCGGCAATCCTGGGTGTTCGAAAGTGAACCAGTTTGTGGCCCGTAAGTGGCCCGCCCATTTTTTTGAACAGGCGTAGAAGTCCTCAAACCCCTGCGATACCAACGCTTTTTGGAGCCCGGGAGGAGATTCGAACTCCTGACCTGCGCATTACGAGTCAGTCCATATAGATAGTAGGAACTAGTAAGGCCTGGTATCTAGCGGTTTTTGGGGTACTCGGGTCAGCGGATACCACCTCCTACCGCGTTATACGCCGGAGTTTGTGGCCCATAAGTGGCCCGCTCCGCCGTCGAGCAACTCGACCTGGAAGGCCATGGAGGTCATCGGCGTGGCTGACCCTACGCACGAGCCGTGGTCGACCTGACGATCTGCGTGACCGGCGCTACCCAGTGGGAAGAGCCGTCGTTCTGCACGTCGGCCGTCGCTGACCGGTGGCGCAACGGCCGGGCTGCGCTCTGCCCGACTCATCTGGGTTCACACGGACCGAGATTGGACTGTCACGTGGATGGAATAACGAGAAGAGCCTCATCGGCAGAGGCTGAGAAGGCAGCAATCGCATTCCGATGACTGCGCAGCGTCTCGAGCATGGTGAGCGTGGACACGTTGCCGAGACGCAACCAAACGACCTTCGGGGGCGGCCCGTTCAGAAACGCGAGCTGCCGAAAATCAGAGTCCTTCGACACGATGACCAACCCTTGGTCCGCCGCGTACTCCCAGATCTCGACATCGGTCGCCGTGTCGAGATCAACGCCGGTGACGTGCTCGCTACCAGGGAACTCGACAGCGAGCTGTCGGACAAGGTGCCGGGACAGGTTCTGGTCGAGCAGCAGCCTCACGCCGGGGTGGCGAGCCGCCGCTCACGCATCGCCGCGAACTCGATCGCAGCTCGAACGTGCGCTGCGGTCAACTCGGGAAAATCTGCGACGATCTCCTCGACCGTCATGCCCGATGCCAGATAGTCCAAGACGTCATAAACCGCTATCCGCGTCCCAACAAAACACGGCTTCCCGCTTCGCACCCCGGCACGAGTCTCGATCACCGACGTCAGCTCCATGAACGTCAGGCTACTCGCCAACGCACCCTTGCCGAGCCGTTCAACCCGCCGAAACCCGGCGTCTCACCACGCCGACGGCCAATCCCAAACACAACGTGTCACCGTCCCTCCGGTGACCAATCACTACTTTGATGCTTGACACCGCTTTCCCGAACGGTGACGATCGAGCGATCATCACCTCGCAAGGCGGTTGATCGAACTTGAGGAGCGGCAAACAGATGCTCGGCGTGCTGACCACATGGCCCATAGTGCGCCGTCGAGACCAGGTGTAGTCCTAAGTTGCCGCTTTGGGACCTAGCCCGCAGTGTCCTAGCCGTGCTGACCGTCGGGGTTCTCACGGTGGTCTTTGCCACGACCAACGGCGAGAATATCCAGTCCGTCGCCGTGCCCGTGGCGCTCGTCTACGCCGGCTGGTGGGCTGTCGGCCCCTTGCTGGCCCTCGCATGGGCTCGGCCCGCACCCATCGCTGTAGCCATCTGGGTGCTCAGCCTGGCCATATCTCTCTTTCTCCTTTACGGGCTCTACGACAGCACCAGTTCGACCAGTGGCATCGGGCTGCTGACAATCCCTGTGGGCGTGGCTGCCGCGAATGTGGCGGTCGTTGCTGTATCGCGTGTCCTGTCCGGGCGCGACGAGAGTTCGGCAAGGACCTGAACGTGTCGTGACCGACTGGGTTGCCGCCCAGGACCGGTTCGTTGGACAGCGCTGGCTGAATCTGGTCCCGTCGTGTCGGAACCGGTCGTATTTGAGATTCCATCGGGCGGCGGCGGGGCTTCTGAGTCACGGTAATACTTCTTACCGGGACCCAGAAGCCGACCGGCACGCCGGGCGCCGTTCGTTCTCCGTGCCAGCGGCAGTCGCTGGGTGTTCGAAAGTGAACCAGTTTGCGGCCGGTAGGTGGCCGCTCAGTCGGACCTCGCGATGATCGGTGGTTTCAGCCCAGCCGCCGGCCGATGAGCTCGAGCGCTGTCGGTTGTGACAGGAACTGGCTGGGCCCGGAATCGGATCGACCGGCTGCGGGTCACCTATTGCGGTCGCATCCCATGTGAGTCACGTCCACGATCGATGGGAACGGGTGAGCCATGATCGTGGGATCGCTGTGCATGTGTTTGTCGATGAGTCGCTGAGGAAGCGGTACCTGCTCGCTGCTGCCTGCGTGCCGGTCTCCGAGCTCAGCGACACCCGCGTTGTCATGCGAGGTCTGCTCTTGTCGGGCCAGCGCCGTTTGCACTTCACCGAGGAAAGCAAACAGCGGCGGAAGGTGCTGCTTGTTGAACTCTGCGGTTTGAACGTTCGCGTTCGCATCTACTCAGCGGCAGGAAAGCCGACTCCGGCACGGTCCGCTGCGCTCGACGCGCTTCTGGCTGACCTTCCGTCGATGGGGGCCCGCCGGTTGGTCATCGAGGGCCGAGGCCGTTCACAGGACCAGGTCGACGTTCGTCAGGTCGCTGGAGCGCAGCACACCGATCGAACTGTCAGGTCAATGGAGTACGACCACATGAAACCTGCGGAGGAGCCGCTGCTGTGGATCGCCGACGCCGCAGCGTGGGCCTACGGTGCCGGAGGGGACTGGCGCCGCCGAGCGGATCCGATGATCGACGACGTCACCAAGTTGGGTTAGAACGCGCAGAACCCCGGCTCACCTCGTCCGAGGATGGCACCGGGGCTCACTTCCGCAGGCTCGTGCCTTTGGCAGCACCCAGTATCGGCCTACCCGGCGTCCATGTCAACACACCGGAATCCAACGGGTCGTTCCACACCGAGACTTGCGGAGCCTCCAGAGTCCGGAGTGCACGGGGGCCCATTGGGCGCACCGCCCATAATCTGTCGCCGACCGGTACGCCGGGCGCAGTTCGCACCGAGCGCCTGCGGCAATCCCGGGTGTTCGAAAGTGAACCAGTTTGTGGCCCGTAGGTGGCCCGCCCACATCTTGAACGGGCGTCGAATTTCTCGAAACCCTTGCAATTGCAACGCTTTTTGGAGCCCGGGAGGAGATTCGAACTCCTGACCTGCGCATTACGAGTCACCCCAGAAGAGTCGTAAGAGCTGGTAGAGCCTGGTACCAAGCGGTTTTCGGAGTCTTCCCGACAGTAGATACCACCCCCTACCGCGTCATACGCCAGAGAATGTGGACTAATTGTGGTCTGCTCAACCGGACCGGTCTCCGCCCAGACCTCCGAGAATCGTCGACGCAATCGACCGTACGCACGGGCCGGGGGCTGGCGTCGCTGGCAGGGCGGCAGGAGCCCCCCAAACGGCACTGACCGACCTACCTTGCTGCACGATCGGGGTGTGTCGGTGGATCGTTGGTGGCTGACTATTTGTCGGGCATCTGCCCGGGTTCGTCTTCGTGATCGGTCAGCCGCTCCCGAGCCAGCCGGACCACCTCCAGCATGGCTGATTCGGTGTCATCGCCGAACCGGGCAACCACCCCGTCATAGACAGCGATCGCCTCGTCAGAACGCCCCAACACACCGAGCCGGACACCTTTGTTGAACAGCGCCATGGCGACCCGTTCGCGGACCGCCGGTTCGGTGTCATCGCCGAACCGGGCAACCACCCCGTCATAGACAGCGATCGCCTCGTCGGAACGCCCCAACACACCGAGCCGGACACCTTTGTTGACCAGCGCCTTGGCGACCCGTTCGCGGACCGCCGGTTCGGTGTCATCGCCGAACCGGGCAACCACCCCGTCATAGACAGCGATCTCCTCGTCAGAACGCCCCAACACACCGAGCCGGACACCTTTGTTGAACAGCGCCCCGGCGACCCGTCCGCGGACCGCCGGTTCGGTGTCATCGCCGAACCGGGCAACCACCCCGTCATAGACAGCGATCTCCTCGTCAGAACGCCCCAACACACCGAGCCGGACACCTTTGTTGACCAGCGCCCCGGCGACCCGTTCGCGGACCGCCGGTTCGGTGTCATCGCCGAACCGGGCAACCACCCCGTCATAGACAGCGATCGCCTCGT